>JBFZER010000085.1:0-4756 GCA_041306765.1 Spirochaetota bacterium
CTCCGGATTCCGGGGGTGCTTCACCGGTTCGAGCGAGGCCCTGTAGCAGGGATGAAACTTCTTGTGACCCGAACCCTGCGTGTTCCAGGACATGCCGCTCAGCGTGCAGCCGACGAGCAGAGCGGCCAGCAATGACAGCACTGGAAAAGGCTTCATGAACCCCCCGTTTTCCCGCGACGGGTCAACGTATCCGACTTCATGGACGTTATCCCTTGCACGGTCCGCATCCGTCACGAACATGCAGGGCTAACTCCCCGATAGGATTTTGAAATAAACAGGTTTGCCACAGGCCTGTCAAGGAGGAATCAGCGAATTCGGCGGATCCGGCCAAACGCTCACGAGGCGTCCAGCCCGTATAGCCGGATGGCATTTCCCCGGAGTACTTTCCGGGCAATGTCCAGGGCCTCATCATGGGCGATTTCCCCGTCGCGCATCATCTCCGTGAGAGCGAACGCCAGGGCCTGCCGTGCGCTTCGCATCCCAAGGCACGTGAATTCCTCCCAGTTCAGGAAGGCCATCTCCGGATCGAGTTCAAACCCGTCGGTCCCGAAGAGGACCTTGTCGGGAGAGACCTCCAGCCAGCTCCGCAGGATGTCGCTCAGTTCCCGGGGGTACAGAAGAAAATCGAGGGACGAGAAATCGGCATAGACATTGGGCTTCAGCAGCATGGCGGCGGTTTGCTTCGCAAAGGGCCACCCTCCGTGGATGATGACGAACCGGGTCTTCCGCAGGACCGGGTCATTGAAGACGGGCTCCAGGAGGAGCGGGTTGGAGCCGGCCACGTCGAAATACAGGCCGATGCCCAGGCCCGTGTGGATGTGAACGGCCAGGCCCAATCGGCCGGCCTCCCGGGCGATGAACCGAAACAGGTAATCCTGCAAAATCTTGTAATCCCCCGCCGTCGGTTTGCCCCCCCGGACATGCCGTTCGTAGACCCGCCGGGCCTGTTCCTCCGTGGGATTGGCAACATCGAGCGTGCGCAGGTACGCGGTCAGGAATTTGACCGCCACCGCGCCCCCCTGTTTCTGGCGCTCCAGCGACGGGATGACTACCTCCGCCAGGTATCCCTTCAGGTTGGAGGGCAATCGGGCCATTTGAAGGTCCGCCAGGTGAGTCGCCAGCAGCCGCTCCAGGCCTTCGTAAGAGGAGACCAGATCGGGTCGCTGCTTCTTCGCTTCCCCGTTGGGGAGGGGAAACATGAGGGCGTCGGCGTAGGGGACCCAGCGGAAGCGGGGGGCGGGCAGGATGCGGCCCGGGGCTGGCAGGATGCGGCCCGGGGCTGGCATAATCCCATCAGGGCAGGGATTCGGGAACCTCGATTTCATTCGAGACGGTCGCGGTTGGCATCTGCGCGAAGGGCCGGTCGCAGAACTCGATCTTGATCCTGTACCTTCCCGGGGCGAGGCTCGCGGGCAAATCGAGACGGATGAATCGGGAGGTCAGCCGATCATGGATCTTCAGGCACCGGGCATCGCCGGAATCGTTCTTCAACCTCGCCTGTGCCGTGGCCACCATTTGGGTTCCCGTGGCATCCGTGACGAGGGCTGCCGTGGGCCGGATCCCGAAGCCGAAATCGCTCGCCGTGGAGAAGGAGAGCCTCACGGGCTCGCCCGGTCGATACCGGTCGTAATCTGTGGAAACGTAGATCTTCCGGTTCTGCTCGCTCACCCGCGTTTTCGTCTTGGAGGTGGCGGCCTCCCAGAACCGGGGCCTTGCCGAGTCCAGGTGGATCGAGGCACCCCCATAGTGCCCGACGCCGCAACAGTTCTTGCTGCGGACAAGCTCCCACAGTTCCTTTCCGTCCACGCCTTCGAGGTAGAAGTCGGCGGCCATCCCGTCCAGGTGCTGGCTGGTCCGGGCGACGTTTCCCCCGGCCTCCCGGAGACCGGCGTTGTACTCGGGGCTCCGGTAGCCCGAGGTCAGCTGGATCGGCTTCCCCGGGGCTGCCAAGTCGGAGAAGTAGTCCATCATGAAGATGAGGCGGGGGGAGATGTGTTCTCCCTTGTCCCGGGTGGGGAACCCGAAGACCTCGTCGATGGCGGTGAATGCCTCTTCGTTGAAGGACCCGTCGGGATGGAGCAGTTCCACCCGGGCCTCCTTTGCATTCCGGACGTTCCGGATGTGGATCTTCCCGTCACCGGCGAGAAAGAAGCGCCCCTGGCCGGCCTCCGCTGCCATCGCCAGGACGACGGGAAGAAAAAGAAAAAGACTGACCACGCTGATTCTGAAGAACGTGCGCATGAATCCCGGAGCCTCTGCGTGCTGGAATGCCCGTTTCAAAGACGGGGTTCTCGGGGCGTTGATTTGTCCCGGAAGACTGTAGCAGAAATCGGATGCGTAGTGTGTTACAAGATGCAGGCTGAATCAAGGCCTTCTTTGGCCATGAACATCTGCCAGCCACAAAAGAAGGGAGAGCCGCCATGATCGGACTCGTTGCGAGATTGAAGGTCAGGGAAGGAACGCTGGAGGAGGCCCTCGGCCTGTTCCGGGAACTGGTGAAGGACGTGAAGGAGGAGCCGGGGACGCTCTCCTACACGGTCAACCGGGATAAGGCAAACCCGAACGTCATCGTCGTCATGGAGCGCTACAGGGACGCCGATGCCCTGAAGGCCCACTCGTCCACGCCCCACTTCGCTGCCTTTTTCGGCCGGATCGCGCCCCTGCTGGACGGCAACCCGGAGATGAGCATCCTGGAAGAGGTGGCGTCGATCTGATGAAGATTCTGTCGTGGGTTGAATCGCCCAAAGAACGCCAACCGCGGTTTTGAAAATGCGGATACAGCAAAGGGCTTGTCGATTCGACTGAACCACGAAAGCCCTTGATTTCTTTGGTGCCCGGGGCGGGAATCGAACCCGCACAGCCTCAAGGACCGAGGGATTTTAAGTCCTCGTTCTGTGGGTATGACCATTTTGGACAGTGTTAGTGTAAGCAATATATACCTTGACATTCCGAACGCTTTCCCCTACTAAAATCCCATACGGTGTTTGATGGAATTTGTTTTCGGCTGCTTACATAGTGCTTACACGGTCAAAACGGGGGACACCATGAAGCTGACCAAGAAGACCGTTGATGCCCTGCCCCTCCCCGCGAGGGGTGGGGGGCAAAAGTTGGTTTGGGATGATGATGTAAGGGGTTTTGGGATACGGCTTACTCCAACCAAGAAGACGTACATTGCCCAGGGGCGGGTGCGGGGAAAGCGGACGGAGCGCAGGGTCTCCCTGGGAGAGCACGGCACCCTCACACTTGACGAGGCGCGCCGCCGGGCGAAGCTAGAGCTGGCTTCTATGCTCAGCGGAACGGACCCGATGGAGGACAGGAAACGCAGCGCGGTCCGGGCTGTGACGCTGCGGACCCTGGCCAAGAAATACATGGAGGACCGGCGGGACCTGAAAGCCTCCTCTCGGTCCGATATCGAGAAGCACATCAACGGTAGTTTCGCGCCCTGGGCAGACCGTCCCTTCGTCGGCATTACCCGGGACAAGGTGCTTACCCGCTTCCGCGAACTGTCAGAACGGAGCCCCGCACAGGCAAACCAGGCTTTCCGGGTGCTCCGGGCCCTGATGAACTATGCCCGGGCCAAGTACCGTGCCGGCGATACCCCTATCCTGCCTGAGAATCCCGTCCGCGTCCTGTCCGACGCGAAGATATGGAATCGAATCCAAGCACGATCGGGCCGGATCCCTACAGCCAAGACAGGCGCGGCATGGAACGTCCTCCAGGAATTAAGGAGGGCGCCGGACGCCTCAAGGGTTGGGGAGACCCTGGCCGATGCCGTGGCCTTTCTGATGCTGACCGGATGCCGATGGGGAGAAATGGCAGGGCTGACCTGGGATCGGGTGAACCTCGAGGACGCCACCTGGTACATCCCGGACCCGAAAAATCGAACACCCGTCACCTTCCCTCTTCCCGCCGCCGTCGTGGAAATCCTGAAGAAGCGGCGACAGAAGCATGGATTTGTCTTCCCGGGAAGATCAGAAGGCCATATCCGGGAGGCCCGGAGCGTCATGGATAAAATCTCCGCGGCGGTGGGTGTCCGCGTATCCCCTCACGACCTCAGGAGGACATATCGGGCAATCGCCGGGGAGTGCGGGGTTGAGTTCTGGAAGACGAAGCTCCTGATGGGGCACAAAATGTCTGGGGACGTGACGATTGCCCACTACACGGAAAAGTCCGATCTCCGATACTTGGCGGCGGAAAGCAACACCATTGCCGCCTGGATCGTACGGCAGGGAACGATCGCGGCGGCAGGGAACGTGATTGATATGCCCACAAGGGTAAGGAAGACAAGGTGAGTCATGGGTTTTGATGGGGATAGGTTTCTCGCTGCAACGTCGAAACTCAAGCCGACCCGTCTCGGGGAACGCGCGAGAGCTATGGCCCGAAAGCAGAAAGAGCAAGACCGGGAAGCGCAGACCGAACGAGAGGTCGTGGCCCTCCTGGAGGCCGTAACGTCGGGGATCGGCACAAAGCAAAAAGCGGCGATCAGCAAACTTGTCAAAAAGATGTTCAAGCTCGTTGAACTGAATCGACAGCGGGCGGAAAAGGCCGAGCAGCATCTTGATGCCATGGCGGAGCTGTATTGTAGGGCAAAACAGGCCTATTCTGAACCCTCCGTACGTCAGGACAAGCGGGCCAGGAGCGCGCTCTCCATATTGAGGATCACGAAGGATGGCAAGGCGCCGGCACGGGTTGACAAGGAGGGTCTGTACCTTGAATATCTTTCTCTAATCACGGGCCAATGGAGCGTGAACCTGGG
>JBFZER010000086.1:0-3601 GCA_041306765.1 Spirochaetota bacterium
CTCCGGGGAGCGGACGATTCCTGCGCTGGGGGTACCGGTGAGCACGAGCAAGGTGATGGAAACCACGCCCATGGGGGCGCTGATCGGACGGATGGCCGGGGAGTACCGGGCCAAGAAGAGCGTCTACGATATCCCGGAGGCCCTCTTCCGGAAGGTCTTCCAGGACGAGCCTGCCTCCCGGGGTTTCGAGGTCCTGGGAAGCCGCATCCTCTATCCCGTCGGGCCCGCGGCGGGACCCCATACCCAGATCGCCCCGAACCTGGTCGCCTCCTACCTGGGGGGCTCCCGGATCTTCGAGCTGAAGACCGTACAGGTGAACGACGAGCTCGAGATCGCCAAGCCCTGCATCGACGCCCTGGACGAGGGGCACAACGTGGAGTGGTCCACGGAGCTCTCCCTGGTCCAGGCCCGGGAAGAGTACCTTCGCGGTTTTCTGGCCCTGCAGGTGCTCAAGGCCCTTTTCGCGGAGAGGGGGGCCGGGGACTTCATCCTCAATATGTCCGTGGGCTACACCCTGGAGGGCATCAAGAGTCCGACCATGGACGCCTTCATCGAGGGGATGCGGGCCCCCGCCGCCACCCCCTTCTGGGCCGCCGCCCTGGCGGAGCTCCGGGCCGCAGTCGCCTCCCCCGCCTTCCGCCAGGCCTTCGGGGCCGAGGGAGCCGCCCGGGCGGCCGCGGCGGTGGACGCCATGCCGACATCTCCCGTCCACTCGGTGACCCTGTCCACCATGCACGGATGCCCCCCCGCGGAGATCGAGCGGATCGGCCGCTACCTCATCGAGGACAAGGGCTTCTCCACCTACATCAAGCTGAACCCCACCCTCCTGGGCTACGACCGGGTCCGGGAGATCCTGGACCGGACCGGGTGGACGGACGTCGAGATCAAGCGTCCCGGCTTCGAGCACGACCTGCAGTGGCCGGACGCCCTGGCCCTGATCGCCTCCCTGGCCGCCGCCGCCAAGCGGAAGGGGGTGCGATTCGGCCTGAAGCTCTCGAACACCCTGGCCAACGTGAACGTCGATAGCCGCCTCCCCGGCGAGGAACGCTACATGTCCGGCCGGGCCCTCTTCCCCATCACGGTCCGCCTGGCCGCGGACCTGGCCGCGGCGTTGCCCGAGCCCCTGCCCTTCTCCTTCTGCGGGGGCGTGTCCGCCCTGAACGCCGCCGACTGCATCCGCTCGGGACTGGGCCCCCTGACCGTGGCAACGGACATCCTCAAGCCCGGCGGCTACCTCCGCTTGGCGGACATGGCCGGGGAAATTTCCTCCGCCCTGCCCGCGGCCCCGAAGGGTCCCGACGCCCGGGCCCTGGCGGCTCTGGCGGATTCGGCCTTAAGGCGCCCGGAGTTCCGGGGGGACTGGAAGGAGGGCCAGGCGGCCATCGCCGCGCCCCTGCCCGCGTTCGACTGCTTCGACGCCCCCTGCGTCCGGGCCTGCCCGGTGAACCAGAAGGTCCCCGAGTACATCCGGCTCTCGGCCCAGGGCCGGGACGAGGAGGCCCTGGCCCTGATCCTGGCGGACAACCCCCTGCCCTGGATCACCGGCACCCTCTGCGACCACGTCTGCCAGGAGGCCTGCTGTAGGAACGACTACGAGGGCCCCGTGGAGATCCGGGGAGTCAAGCTGGCCTGCGCCCGGGCGGCGGAGCTTTCGCCGAGCCCACGGGCTCGGCGGAAAGACTTCCCGGGCAAAGCCGCGGTGATCGGCGCCGGCCCCGCGGGCCTGGCCTGCGCATATTGGCTGGCCCTGGAAGGGGTGGCGGTCACGGTCTTCGAGAAGGCCGCCTCCCCCGGGGGGGTGCCCGCCAACGTGATCCCCCCCTTCCGGATCCCCCGGAAGGACATCGAGCGGGACATCGAGCGCATCCGGTCCCTGGGGGTGGAGTTCCGCTTCGGCGCTGACGTCCGGGACCTGGAGTCCCTCCGGGCCGAGGAATACTCGGCCGTGTTCGTGGGCTCCGGCGCCCCGGCCCCCCGGGACCTGCCCCTCTCCGGCTCCGGGGTCCGGATCGTGGACGCCCTGGAGTTCCTGGCCGAGACCGCCGAGGGGCCGGGCCCCTTCGCGGGAGTCAAGCACGTCGTGGTGGCCGGGGGCGGGAACACCGCCATGGACGCGGTCCGGGCCGCCTCCCGGATCCCCGGGATCCGGGAAGTGCGACTGTCCTACCGCCGCACCGTCCGGGAGATGCCCGCGGACCGGGAGGAGCTCCACAACGCCCTGGCCGAAGCTTCGGCGGTGAACGCCGCGGCCTTCGGGTCCGCCGGCAAGGCGGCGCAGGCCGCGGCAGCGGCGGCCTTGATGGAGCTGACCCTCCCGGAGTCCGCGGCGCCCGGAAAGCTCACCCTGCGCCGCATGACCCTGGGAGAGCGGGACGCCTCCGGCCGCCGCTCCCCGGTTCCCTCGAGCGAAACCGTGGACGTGCCCTGCGACCTGGTGGTGGCCGCTGTCGGGGAGACCCCGGACCGGGCCTTCCTGGAAGCCCTGGGCATCCCGGTCGGCAAGGACGGACGGCCGAAGGCGGACCCGGAGACCGGCAGGGCCGGCGTCCCGGGCCTCTACGTCGGCGGGGACGCCCTCCGGGGCCCGGCCTCCATCATCTCCGCGGTGGCGGACGGCCGGCGGAGCGCGGCCGCAATCCTCCGGGCCGCGGGGATCGAGCCCGAGGGCGCCTGGGGATCCTACGCCCCCCCCGCCCCGAATCCGGACAAGCTGGCCCGCCGGGGAGACCTGGCCGCGGCCGCCGCGGTCCGGGAGGAACTCCACGTGCCGGCCGGAGCCGCGGTCCGCGAGTTCGTATCCGCCCAGGCTGAGCGCTGCCTGGAATGCGACGCCGCCTGCCTGCGCTGCGTGGAGGTCTGCCCCAACCGGGCCAACACCTTCGTGGCCGTCTCGTCCGCCATCCCGAAGGATGGCGCCGGGACGGCGGACGGCTCCGGAGCGGGCTTCGCCCAGAGCCTTCAGATCCTCCATGTGGACGCCCTGTGCAACGAGTGCGGCAACTGCGGATTCTTCTGCCCCTGGCAGGGGGAGCCCTACCGCGGCAAGCCCACGGTCTTCGCGTCCGCCGGGGCCCTGGCGGCTTCCAGGAACGCGGGCTTCGCCTTCATCGGAAAGGCCGGGTCCCCGGACCTGGTACTCCGGGCGGAGTACGAGGGCGTGGTCCGGACCCTGCCCCATGCCGAGTGGGCCGGCGGAGCGGACCCCGCCGGGTCAGTGGCACGGATGACCGCCCTGGCCCGGATCGTGCACCGGGACCATCCCTACCTCGCGGGAGGCGCCGAATGCTGATCTTCCAGAACGTACGGGTGATCACCTGGAATCCCGCCGCCGTGTCGGAGCCCCGGGACGTGGTCCTCCGGGAGCCCTCCGAAAACGGGACGGTCGTGGAAGCCGGTCCGAATCTGAAATCCAAATACCCCGCCGCCCGGCCCGCGGGGTCCGGGGGCTACCTGTCCCCGGGCCTGGTCTGCTCCCACACCCACCTCTACTCCGCCCTGGCCCGGGGCATCCTGGCGGACATCAAGCCCTCCAAGGACTTCGGGCAGATCCTGGCCCACCTCTGGTGGCGAGTGGACCGGGCCATCGACGAGCCGATCCTCC
>JBFZER010000087.1:0-10039 GCA_041306765.1 Spirochaetota bacterium
GTCCGGGGAACGGGGATCGCCCTTCAGAACCGGGGCTATGATTTCTCCCTGGATCCCGGCCACGTTAATTGCCTGGCTCCCGGGAAGAGGACGTACCATACCATCATCCCGGGGTTCATCCTGAAGGACGGCGGGGCGATCGGCCCCTTCGGGGTGATGGGAGGCTACATGCAGCCCCAGGGGCACGTGCAGGTCGTGCAGAACCTCCTGGACTACAATCTGGACCCCCAGCAGGCCCTGGACGCCCCCAGATGGCAATGGACGGAGGGTCTCCGGTTCCTCGTGGAAGGGACCTTCCCGAAGGAAATCCTGGCGGACCTGGCCAGCCGGGGACACGAGATCGAGGTATCCGGGGATGCCGCCGCATTCGGCCGCGGCCAGATCATCCTTCGCCAACCGAACGGAACCCTGGTCGGCGGAACAGAAGGACGCACGGACAGCAGCATCGCCTGCTGGTGACCGAGGAGCCGGAGGAAACCCGGTCCGGCCGTCACGCCGGACCTCCCCCTAGTGTCTGCGGAGTATCTCCAGGGGCGGGAGGGCCGCGGCCTTGCGGGCCGGCAGCAAGGAGGCCAGGTACGACAGGACGAGCGCGACGGTGAGGATGCCCGCGAGGGCCCAGAAATCCAGGGTCACGGGTATGGATTCCAGGTAGTAATCGGGATTCAGGATCTTCACGGAGGGAGGCGGGGCCGCCCGGGCCGCAGCTCCCAGGAAGGGCACCGCCAGCCGATGGATTAGGGCCGCTGCGGCCGCCAGGACGCGCTCCAGGCCGGAGATGAGCTCGTTCACGTGCACGGCTGCCAGGGTGCCCAGGAGGGTGCCCAGGACCGATCCCGCGGATCCCAGGATCAAGCCTCCCGCGATGAAGACCCTGCCGATGTCCGCGGGAGAGGCGCCCAGGCTCTTCAGGATCGCGATCTCGTAGGATCGCTCGGTAACCAGGGTCACCAGGGCGCTGGAGATGTTCACCGCCGCGACGGCGACGGTCAGGCCCATGATGAGGAGCAGGAGATAGCGGGTAGTCCGGAAGGACTCGTAGAGATTCCTCTCCGTCTCGGACCAGGGATACACGCCCCACCCCTCCGGCAGGGCGGCGCGGATCCGAGCCAGGACGGGATCCAGGGCATCGAAGGGACCCTCCACCTTGACGCCCAGGACCGTGCGGGACGTCTCGGCGCCCAGGTACCGGCCCGAAGACGGGCGGGGGACGAGGAACCAGCGGGAATCCAGGTCGCGGTACCCGGAGGAAACGATGCCTCGCACCCGGAACATGCTGACCCGGGGGATTACGACGTCTCCCCGTCGGGACCGGACGCTGATCAGGTTCACCGTGCTGCCCACCTCTACGCCGAGGTCCCGGGCCAGTTCGCTGCCCAGCAGGACGTCGGTCGGCGCCGAGAGGGCGGCTTCTCCGGCCAGGACGGAAAGGTATGCCCGGGTACCCTCATCCTCCAGGAAGCCGGGATCCACCGCACGTACGACCGCCCCTCCCCGGGCGCCCTTCGCGAAGGCCACGCCCACGGCCTGGGTCTCTGCCCAGGCACCCCGTACCCCGGGAACCTGCCTGATAGCCTCCAAGGCGTCCCCGACGCTCCCCTCCCCCTGGCCGCGGTAGGGCACGCACTGGATATGGTAGGAGGAGAGCTCGATGTACCGGGAGGTGATGCCCTCGATCATCCCGTCCGCCACGACCAGGGTCACGATAAGCGGAATCATGCTCACGGCTACGGACAGCACCGCCCCGCGCAGGGTCCTGCGCGCCAGGTCCCGCTCGTCGCTCCTGCGCCCCAGGATGTTGCGGAGCGCCAGGAAAAAAACCGGCCCGATCTTCACGGGGATTCGATCTCCCCCTCGGTCAGGCGGAACCGGGAGTCGGTGCGGGACGCGAACCTCGCGTCGTGGGTCACCACCACGAGGGTCGTTCCATATCGAGCCGCGAGGCCCAGAAGCAGGTCTTCCACGGACCGGGCGTTCGCTTCGTCGAGGTTGCCCGTCGGCTCATCCGCCAGGATCACGGCGGGCCGGTTGACAAGGGCCCGGGCTATCGCCGCCCTCTGCCGCTCGCCGCCGGAGAGCTTGCCGGGAAACTGGTTCTTCCTGTCCCCGAGCCCCAGGTCCTCGAGGAGACGGGCCGCCCGTGAGAAGGCTTCGGCCTTCGACCCCCCCCGCATGTACGCCGGCAGGGCTACGTTCTCCAGGGCCGTGAAATCCTTGAGCAGGTAGTGGAACTGGAATACGAAACCCACGTAGGCGGAGCGGTACTCCGAGAGTCCCTCCTCCCCCAGTTCGTGGAGATTCCAGGGACCCACCCGCACCGCGCCCCCTCCCGGGGAGTCCAGACCGCCCAGGATGGAAAGGAGGGTGGTCTTTCCGCAGCCGCTCGGCCCCGTGATGGACGCCGTTGCGCCCGCTTCCACGGACAGATCGATGGAACGCAGGATGCGGAGTTCCTCGGCGTCGGTCCGGAAGGTCTTGCTCAGGGCTTCGCAGACGATGATCGGTTCACTCATTCCTCAAGACCTCCGCCGGACGGAACGTCAGGACCCTACGGGAAGCGGCCCAGGCGGCCGCGGCCGCGCTGGCGGCCCCCGCAGCATAGATGAACAGGATCTCCCCGAAAACCACCCGGGTGGGTATGCGGACCAGGTAGAAATACGTCGGAGAGAAGACCTGGAATTCCCCGGAGCCGCCGGCCCCCAGGGCGGCGCTCCGGAGGCGCGCCAACCCGTTGACCAGGGCCTCCACAGCCCCGAAGGCCTCGTTTACGTTGACCGCGATCGCCAGGCCGACCGCGAGTCCGCAGGTGGCGCCCAGGAGCCCCGTTACGAGTCCGTCCAGCACGAAGACGTTCCGGACCGTGCGGGCGGACCCTCCCAGGGCCTTGAGCACGGCTATGTCCTCCATTCGCTCGAAGACGGTCCTCCGCATGGAGTGGAAAATGTTCACGGCCACCACCACGAAAATGAGGCCCACCAGGAGCATCATGGCAGTCTTCTCCATACGAAGGGCGCCGAAGAAGGATCGATTGTACGTCCTCCAGGTCACAACGCGGCCTTCTTCGATCCCCAAGGCCGCCGGGAGCCGCTTCGCGAAGGCTTCGTCATCGAAGCGGTTTTTCAGCTTCACCCCCAGGACCAGGTTTTCGGGACCGCCGAAGCTCTCGGCGGTGCGGAAGGATACGAAGGCCAGGCCGTAGTCGAAGGCATAGTAGCCGCTGCGGAACACGTCCGCGATCCGAAGCCTCTGGGTCGAGGCCGTCACGCCTTCCGAGGCGGAGGCGCGCACGGACAAAAGGCTTACCTCGTCCCCGGGGAACACGTCCAGCTGGCGGGCCAGCTCCGCTCCCACCACGATACCTCCGGCTCCGGTTCCCGGGAAGACGCCCTGCCCCAGGGCGAGTCGGGCCGGGAGCGCGGGGTCCAGGTCGCCGGAGTTTTCGGGCAGGGCCTTCACCCGGAGCGGAAAGGCACGGCCTGAGGGGCCCAGGGCGACGGTTTCATAATCCGCGAAGGGCAGGACCGCTTCCGTGCCGGGATCACGGCGGAGCAGGGCCGCCAGGCGTTCGGCTTCGGGAAGTCCTCCGCCTTCCCCGGATACGGAGATCCTGACATGGTGGCTGTCCACCTCGAGGATGGAATCGATGAAGCCCGACTGGAAACCGTTCATGACGCCCAGAACCACGACGAGGGCGGCGGTGCCCACGGCGATGCCCAGGGCGGAGAGGAGGAAGGAGGCGGACCCCCCGTTGGTCCTGCGGGCATGGAAGTATCGGAGGGCGACGAAGGTGGCCCATGAGGACGGTCTGTTCACGGCGCCTCCCGAAGTCGGACCAATCGGCCGTCCAGGTAGAACTCCTCCCGCACAAGCCGGCCGTCGACCAGGAAGGTCCGGGCGAAGAGGACGCCTCCGTCGAAGCGCTCCTCAACGGATGTCCCGTCCGGTTTTCGATGAACCCGCAGGACGAGGGCGCCCGTGGTATCGGTGCGCTCCTCCGTCTCGGATCCATCCTGAAGATAGGCAAACCGGATGCGCCGCTCGCCGCGTCCGGCCTTGATGAGGATCTCCAGCGGACGATCCCCGTCATCCCAGGCGTACAGCGAGGTTTCCGCAGGGCCGGATGGAGTCGTGAGAACTTCCCGTTCGACGAGGCCCCGAGCACCGAACTCGGTGACCCGCTTCCAGCCTTCCTTGGGCCTGTACTCCTCCTTGATCGAGGGGCGGAGGGAATCCCCGGCATACCGGAAGGTGGTACGGGATAGGAGGTCGGGGCCCAGGCTCAGCTCCTCGGACTCCAGGGCGCCGCTGGGAAGGAAGGAGCGGTAGACCCGGAGGCCGTCGGGGTATTCGATCCAATCTCGGCCGCCGGCGCCCCCCGCCCGGGCCGTCCCGCCGTCCGGGAACCGGATGAGGATATCGACGACCCGCCCGGAGGAATCCCGTACGTAGGTCTCCCTGCGCAGCTCCGTTCCTCCGGGGGCGGATACGACCGCGCCCGTGATCAGCCCGTCCGCCAGGACATACCGGATCGACTCTTCCGGGGGCCGTTCGCCGCCCGGGGATCCCGGATCCTGGCCTCGCAGATCCGGGATGCTGACCAGGAACAGGGCTGCGAAGAGCGCGGCCGGAACCGCAAGGGGGCGGGGCGGGGGCATGTCAGTCCCGGGTCCCCAGGAGATCGTCCAGGAATTCGACCAGGCTGAACGGCTTGATATCGTCGTACTCCTCGCCGGTGCCGAGGAAGGCCGTGGGAATCCCCCGCTCGTAGGCCAGGGAGATGACGATTCCCCCCTTTCCGGAGGAGTCGTACTTGGACAGGACCGCGCCGTCCAGCCGCACCGCCTCGCCGAAGATTTCCGCCTGCCGGAGGGCGTTCTGCCCCGTGGTTCCGTCCACGACCAGAAGCTTCTTGTAGCGGGAGGGCTGGGCGCGGGCCCCGACGATCCGGTCCATCTTCTCGAGCTCCCGGACCAGGTTGTGCTTCGTGTGCATCCTGCCCGCCGTGTCCGCCAGGACGAGGTCCGCGCCGTCGGCCTTGGCCGCCTCGATGGCGTCGTACAGGACGGCCCCGGGATCCGAGCCCGTCTGCTGTGCCACCACGCGCATGCCCAGCCGTTGTCCGTGGATCTTGAGCTGGTCGATGGCCGCCGCCCGGAAGGTATCCCCCGCGGCCAGGATGATGTTCCGGGCCAGCCCGCGCTCCCGATACCAGTGGGCCAGTTTCGCCACCGTCGTGGTCTTGCCCACCCCGTTCACACCCAGCAGCAGGATGACATCCAGGCCGCCCGCCGTCGGCTCGACACGGGTCTCCTTTCCGTACCTCCCGAGCACGGACTTCAGGGCGGCCCGTACTCCCGCCTCCTCCAGGATTCCTTCCCGGCGGCAGTATCCCCGGAGTTCGCTGACCGCGTCCACGGCGGCGCGGGCTCCGATATCCCCCTCGATGAGGAGGTCCTCGAGACACTCGTAGAACTCGTCTCCGGGGCCCATGCCCAGCAGCGCCTTGAGACGGTCGGAAAAACGGGCACCCACTCGGGAACCTCCTCATCGGGCTGATTGAATATACTTCACGAGCCTGGCGGAAGCGCTCGCGAAAAGCCCCGCGGTGATTCCTCCGGAAACCGCGAAGACGGCAAGGCTCACGTCATTGCGTCTCGAAAACGCCTGGTTCCCCGGGTATTCCAGGTGCAGGGCAGCGCTCTGCAAGTATACCCCGTACGCCAGGAGACTCACCGGCAGGCTCACGGCCAGGCGGCCGAGGGCAGCGTAGAATCCCTCCTTCCTCTGATCGAACAGGGATATCGAGCCTTCCTCCGATTTCCGGAGCGAAACCGCGAATTCCCCGGCGATCCTGGGATCGATCACCAAAAATTCGTCTTCGTATCCGGGCAGGACAAACTGGGCCACCCGGGGAGCCCCGGAACCTTTTGCCTCCGCGGGCGTGGTTCCCGTCCATATCCCGTCCAAGTACAGGGATGCCCCGGGGGGGTCCGACTCCACGACGGCGGAGGACGTCTCCGGAACCGCAAGCCTAACGGCAAGCCGGACATCCCTGCCGAACTCCGACCGCAGAGCGAATATCTCCTGCGTTCCGCCGGGGACTTCCACGGAAACCACGTACTGGCGTTCCTCATACACCCGAAGGCTACGCCGGCCCGCCGCGAGGAAGCGCCCATCCACCTGGATGCGGGCTTCCGCAGGCTCCACGTCGAACTCGAGGCGGGAAGACGGGCGGGCCGTAGCCGCCAGGACCAGGGCCTGGGCCAGCTCCTCCGCGGCGGAGGGGATGTCATCGGCGGGGCAGTAGGCGGCATAGGAAAAATCCGCCCGCCCGAGGGCGGCGTTCCAGCCGGACATTCGGATGCGAAGGTACCCCGACACCTCGCGGGCTTCCCAGAGGATCAGGTAATCGAGCTTCTCGCGGGCGCAGGCTCGGCCGTGGTCATCCGTATCCTCCACCAGCCGGCCGGAGACGTGGCCCTCCCAGAGCGCCACCGCCAGGGATTCCACGGGAGGATCGTCCCCCCCCGGCGCACCGGCTTCCTTCCGGGTTCTGACGTATTCCTCGGAAAGCCGCCGCTCCTCGGCCGCCCGCTCCGGAAGACCCGCGGGCGACAACGCCGCCAAATCCCGGCGGTCCCGCAGGGCAGCGGACTTCGCTCCCGCGGCGTACAGACTCTCCAGCCGGGACCGTTCCATCCTGCGCACCGCCTCCTCCCGGGGTACGAATCGGAGCTCCAGATCCCTCAGGCGCTCGATCACCAGCAGTGGAAGCTGGCCGAGGACCGGAGCCCGGGAGGCTGCCTCCGCGGCAGCAGGGCCGGCCGGCATGGCGGCCACTCCGATTCTCCAGACCCGCTGGCCCTCTTGCCCCGGGGTCGGAAGGGACACGGCGGCCAACAGGAGTAGAAGGATCCCGGTTCGCCGTATGGACATCGCGGGCTTCCGTCAGACCTCTTCGTCGTCCCCGCCTTCGGGCGCGGGGGAACCGCCGGACCATGCGAACTGGAGCCAATTCTCGATGAAGGGATCGATATCCCCGTCCATGACGCCCTGGACGTTGCCGACGTAGAACTTCGTCCTGTGGTCCTTCACCATGGTGTAAGGCTGGAAGACGTAGGACCGGATCTGGCTTCCCCAGGCGATCTCCTTTTTTTCAGAGCCGTACTTTGCGTTCTCCTTCTCCCTCTCCAGGCGGTAGTGCTCGTAGAGCCGGGATTTCAGGACGCTCATGGCTACGTCCTTGTTCTTGTACTGGCTGCGCTCGTTCTGGCAGGTGACCACGATGCCCGTCGGCAGGTGGGTCATCCGGACGGCGCTGTCCGTCTTGTTCACCTTCTGGCCGCCGGCGCCTCCGGACCGGTAGGTGTCGACCCGGAGGTCCTCGGGACGGATCTCCACGTCGATGGTGTCGTCCAGGATCGGGAAGATGTAGACCGAGGCGAAGGAGGTGTGACGTCGGGCGTTCGAGTCGAAGGGCGAGATCCGTACCAGGCGGTGGACTCCGGACTCGCCCTTGAGCCTGCCGTAGGCGTAGTGCGCGTCGATCTGCACCGTGGCGCTTTTCACTCCCCCCTCCGCCTCCAGCATATCCACGATCTCGTATTTATAGGAATGTCGCTCCGCCCAGCGGGTGTACATCCGGAGGAGCATGGAGGCCCAGTCGCAGGCCTCGGTACCCCCGGATCCGGCATGGATCGTGAGGAAGGCTCCCGAACGGTCCGCTTCGCCGGAGAGAAGTTCCAGGATCTGGGCGGAGTCGAAGCGGGATTTCGCATCCGTATAGGCCGCGCGGATGTCCCCCTCCATCGAGGTATCGCCCTCCTCCCGGGCCATCGCATAGATTTCTTCCAGGGTTTCCGCGTCTTTCTTGAGCTGTTCCCAGGTTTCCAGGCGGTTCCGGAGCAGTTTGAGCTCTGCCATGACCCGCTCCGTGCGGGACTGGTCGCCCCAGAATCCCGGAGCGGAGGTTTCCTCTTCCCGGGCGGCTATGGTCTTCCGTATTTCGACGGGGTCAAAGACGCCCCCAGATGTCCAGGATATTGCGGCGCAGCTCCTGGATCGGAGCCGCAAGTTCCTCGATCATGTAGTTCCTCCGGAGTCGGTTCTAGGTCTTGGGCGGGCGCACGACGATGCGCCTCCACTTGTTGTTCTTCAGGGTGGTCAGGGCGAACATGCCTTCCAGCGGGTACTGGTATATGCGGATCACGTCGTAATAGTCCGTCACCTTGTCGATTTCCCGTTTCAGGGACGAAAGCCGGCGTTCGTCGATCTGGGTGGATTCGTAGCATGCCCGCTGAACTTTCTCGAACCCGTACTGAGGCAGGAGGGCGTAGAGGGCGGACCGGGAATCTTCGCTCCCGGGATCGCATACCACGGCTACAAACATGTCGGTATGGTATAGGAATACGACATCCGTGTCAAAGCAAAAGATAAATGTTCCGAGCCCTCCGGACTATGGCGGAACGTTCCATGTTCCGATACTATATCATCATGGTACGGAGACATTTCCCCGCCCTCGCCCTGATCCTGGCCTCTGCCTCCCTGGGCCTGTCCGCGCAGGCGGTTCCCTCCCCGAAGGGGAAGGAGGCTCTTCCCTCTGCCGCGATCGAGGAAAGCATCTTCGCCCCATTCCCCCTGCGAATCCGGGTGGGCACCCGGGGCGACGGCATCCTGGTGACCTGGGCCGAAGCCTCGGACCCCGCGGGAGGCTACTCCGTGTTCCGCTCCGCCACCCCCATCGACCGGGTATCCTTCCAGGACGCCCAGCGGCTGGCGGACCTTCCTCCCGGAAGCCTGGAATACCTGGATGTCCCCGGCGACGGCCGGGGGTACTTCTATGCCGTGCTGGGACGAACCTCCCAGGGCGGTGTGTATGAAGTATTCATTCCCCTCAAGAACGTCAGCATCGCTCCGGTGGCCTTTGAACCGCTCCCGGCCGCGGTCCCGGAACCCGCACCCAAGCCCGTCGAACCGGCCCGTGAACCTCCGCCGACGGTCAGCGTCCGATCCGAACGGGACGGCATCCGAATTCTCTGGCAGCCTGTGCGCGAAGGCAAGCGCGTGGTCCTGTACCGGTCCCCCTCCCCCATCCGGTCCCTGTCGGACCTCTTGACGGCATCCTGGGTGGCCAGCGCGGCGGAATCCGGGGACGGCCTCATGGATTTCCCCGTGCCGGGCATCGGGTACTACTACGCCCTGGTGGACGACGAGGGTCTCCGGTCCGGCAGTCCCGAGCTCGTCATTGGCCGAAATGTTACGGGCGAAAGCACGTCGGTTCCCGCGGGCCGTTACCGCGTCGGCCTGCCCGAGATCCCCTACGCCTCCCGTTCCCTCCCCCTGCCCTTCCTGGCGCTTACCCGTGGAGTGGAGAGCGGGTCGGACTCGATGCCCGGGGGACTTCCCGTACCGCCGCCTTCGCCCCTCAAGCCGGAAACCCGGAAGGCCGTCTCCCGGTTGCTGCGGAACGCCCGGGAACTCCCCACGTCACCGCCCGGACTCGCCATCCTTCCCGAGGATCTCGAGGCTTCCGCCGCCGGCGGGGAGGAATACACCCTTCGTACGATCGTGCGGGATCGCCTGGCGAAACAGGATTGGAAAGGCGCCTCGGACGAACTGGCCCGCTACCTTTCCCTCAACCGCAGCCCCGACGCCGCCGCCCGGGCCCGCTTCTACCGGGGACAGGCCCTGGCCTTTGCGGGCCAGTATCGCGAGGCGTTCTTCGAATTCCTCCTGGCCCAGGATCGCCACTACCGGGAATCGAACGTCTGGATAGATTGGCTGCTCGACCGCATGCCTTCCGCCGCTCAAACCCGATAGTATGTCGACATGATCCACTCGTAGGCCCGGGAAGGCAGGATGCGCTTAAGGACCATGGCCAGCTTCTGGAACCCGGGACCGACCATGTACCGGACCCGGAGGGTATCCGTCCGCAGCAGCCGTTCGACGAGCCGGGCTGCATCCCCGGGATCCGCCCCGTTCCTCTCCTCCTTCTCCATCACCCCCAGGGAACGGTCCATGACCGGGGCGTAGGGACTGC
>JBFZER010000088.1:0-13744 GCA_041306765.1 Spirochaetota bacterium
GTCCGGGCGCTGAAGCGCCGCTGGGACGCCCGTTTTGTAACCCGCCCGTCCCGCCTTCCCCCTCGCGACCCGAACATCACCGATGACCCAGGCTCGCTCCGGCATGCGCCGCGGGTGAGTGGTACCGTGTGCCCCGGTTCCGACGGGACGCACCGACGGGACGCCCCGCGCCGAAGGCCCGGGAACCGTCCGCAACCGAGAGGGAACATACCCATCATGCATCCTGAACGCGAAGACATCCTCAGATCCTACGGCTGGACCGACGGCCTCGCCGAGGCGGCCCGGGCCCTGGAAGACGAGGGCCAGGAGCCGGCCCGGGTCCTGGAAACCCGGCGCGGGGCCTGGACGGTGCTGGCGGCCGGAGCCTCCGGCCCCCAGGAGCTGGAGGCGAGCGCGGCGGGGCGGCTTCTCCACGAATCGGCTGCCCAGGCGGATCTTCCCGCCACGGGGGACTGGGTCCTGGCGCGCAGGACGGATCCCGGCTCCGCCGTCATCCAGGCCGTCCTTCCCCGCAGGTCGAAATTCTCCCGAAAGCGCCCCGGGGATACCGATCATGACCGGATCGACGAGCAGGTGATCGCGGCCAACGTGGACTACGCCTTCATCGTGGGCGCCGCGGGAAAGGACTGGAACCCCCGGCGGGCGGAACGCTACCTGACCCTGGCCTGGGAATCCGGGGCCCAGCCCGTCCTGGTGATCACCAAGTCGGACCTGGCGGAGGACCTGGAGGCCCTGCTGGCCCAGGCCGCGGAGGCCGCCCCCGGGGCCCCGGTCGTGGCGGTCTGCGCCCGGGAGGGCCGGGGCCTTGAGGGGCTCGATCCCTTCCTGGTCCCCGGCCGGACCGCGGTGCTCCTGGGCTCTTCCGGAACCGGAAAGAGCACCCTGCTCAACGCCCTGGCCGGCTCGGAACTGCAGAAGGTCCAGGATGTGCGCGCCGACGACCACCGGGGACGCCACACCACCACGACCCGCACCCTCTTCCGCCTGCCCTCGGGGGCCCTGGTGATCGACACCCCGGGGCTCCGGGAGATCCAGCTCTGGGCGGACGCGGACACCGTTGACTCCTCGTTCGCGGACATCGAGGCCCGCGCGGAATCCTGCCGCTTCCGGGACTGCTCCCACGAAGGGGAGCCCGGCTGCGCGGTCCGGGCCGCGGTGGAGGCCGGGGATCTTGCGGCGGAGCGCCTGGAGAGCTGGCGGAAGCTCCGGCGGGAGGTCGAATACCTCGAACGCCGGGGCGATCCCGTGGCCGCCGCCGCCGCACGGGCCGTCTGGCGGTCCCGGGCCAAGGCCGTCCGGGCATTGGAGAAGGCGAGGAGGTGATGACAGGGGCGCTTCCGCCTTTGTCATCCGCCTGCTAGACTGGCTCCGAGGACGGCCATGGTCAACAAGAGCAGACTGAAGTTCTATGCTTCCCTGAAGGACCGCAAGGCCCGCGCCGAGAGCGGGCTGTTCATCGCGGAGGGGCACAAGGCGGTGCAGGAGGGACTGAGGTCGGGCTGCCCCTGCGAGGCCGCCTTCGTGCGGGAGGGCTTTTTCGGCGGCAACGAGGAGACGGACCGCCTCCTTTCGAACCAAACCGTGGAACTGCTCGGGGAGCGGGATTTCCTGAGGTTGGCCAACACCGAGAGCCCCCAGGGCGTCCTGGCCGTCTTCGACCGGCGGGGCCTGCTGGCCCCGTCCCCGACGGAGGAAAACCTGATCGTGCTCCACGACCTGGCCGACCCGCGCAACATGGGCACGATCATCCGGTCCGCCGACTGGTTCGGCTTCCGTGACATCGTCGTGGGCGAGACCTGCGTGGACATCTTCAACGAGAAGGTGGTGCGGTCAACGATGGGTTCGATCTTCCACTGCCGGTTCATCCTCGCCGCCGACCTCGAGGCGGACCTGCGTGCGCTCAAGCCGAAGTACCGGGTGGTGACCGCGGATATCGGCGGCCTCGATTACCGGAAGATGAAGCGCGGGGGGAGATCGGCCCTCGTGTTCTCCAACGAGACGCGCGGTCCCTCCGAGGCCATCCTCGCCCTCACGGACGAGACGATCACCATCCCGGGAATCGGATTGGCCGAGTCGCTCAACGTGTCCTGCGCCGCCGCGATCATCATGGCCTCGTACCGCTGAGCCGGCGCGTCGCCGGGCGGGCTCCCCGGCGGCCGCTCAAGCCGCCGGCCGTCCCCGCCCCCATTCACCCATTCACTTATCTCCGATACAGCCTCTCGAACTCATCCACCTGCCTCTTGAACACCTCGATGCCCCCCAGCCAGAAGTCCCGGCCCTCGATGTCGAAGCCCGCCCTGCGGGTCAGCTCCACGGCGCTCATGCGGCCGGTCTGGACCAGGATCTCCCGGTAGGCGGAGGCGAACGGCGGCCCCTGCCGGCGGTACTTCTCGTAGAGTCCCAGCCCGAACAGGAGGCCGAATGCGTAGGGGAAGTTGTAGTACGACAGGTCCGGCGAGTAGTAGTGGCCCTTGACGGCCCACATGAAGGGGTGACGGCGGTCCTTGTCCAGACCCTCCCCGTAGGTGGCCTCCTGGGCCTCCCGCATGAGATCGCAGAGCTCCTGGGCGCCCAGTTCCGCGGCGGGACGACGGGCGAAGACGCTTTTCTCGAAGTAGAACCGGGAGAGTATGTCCACCAGGATCTGGCAGCCGTTCTGCAGGTTGTTCTCCAGGAGCCCCGCCTTCTCGGCGGGCGCCACGTCCTTGACCGCCTCCTCGAAGACCACGGTTTCCGCGAAGATGCTGGCCGTCTCCGCCAGGGTCATGGGATACTGGGCGAGGGGATGGGGAACATCCTTGATCGCCTCCTGATGGTATCCGTGCCCCAGTTCGTGGGCCACGGTGGATACCGCCCCGAAGCTCCCGTCGAAGTTGCACAGGATCCTGGAAACCTTCCGGCTCGGAAAGGAGATGCAGTAAGCCCCGCCTACTTTGCCCTCCCGGGGCTCCGCGTCGATCCACCCCTCCCGGAAGGCCCGCTCCGCGAAGGCGCCCAGGTCCGAAGAGAAGGCTCCGAATTTCTCGATGATGAAGTCCCGGGCTCTCCCGAAGGTCCAGGGTTCCGGGACGGATCCCACGGGAGCGAAGATGTCGTAGAAGGCGCAGGCCGGGACCCCCAGGTACCGGGCCTTGATCTTGAGGTAGCGCCGCCAGAGGGGCAGGCTTTCCTCCATGGCGGAGATCAGGGCGTCCAGGGTGGACCGGCTGATCCGGCATTGCTCGATGGACTTCTCCAGGGGATCCGACCAGCCCCGGCGCTTGTTGAGGGTAACGGTGAAACCCTTGACCCCGTTCAGGGCGGCGGCCAGGGGCAGTTTCATCTGGTCCCAGGCCTTGAGCTCCAGGTCCCAGGCCTTCTCCCGTACCGCCCGGTCGGGGTCCGTGGCCAGGGCCCGGAGCTGGACGGTGGTCTTCCTCTCCCCGGTGGTCTCGTCCCAGACCATGGCGGCGGTGGAGGAGACCTGATCCTGCAGCCGGCCCCAGGCGTCCCCGCCCGCCCGGTTCAAGTCCTCCGCCAGGTCCTCCAGCTCCGGGGACATCTGTCGGGAAGCCCAGAGGATCTCCTCCCGGAGGTGGAAGGCATACCCGGAGATTCCGGGATCGGACCCGATCAGGGATTCCACGTCCCCCTTCCGGGAGGACAGGGCGTTGCGGAAGAGGACCCCGGCCCGCTTCAAGGGCAGGCCCATCTCCTCCAGGCGGTTCAGCTCCGCCAGGGCCTTGGAATCCGTGGTGGCCGTGGAATACCGGGAGTAGGCGTAGGAGCCCAGGGTCTCCTCCAGGTCGCCCGCGGCGGTCTCAAGCTCCAGAGCCCGGCTCAGCCAGCCGGCGAAGCCGGTTCCGTCGGGGACGGATCCCACATGGGCCAACAGGGCGGCGGACAGCCTCTCGAGCTCTTCCTTGTCCTTGCGGTACGCGTCGGAGTCGAAACCCGGGTAGATCGGGTCGAGGTTCCAGCGGGGCAGAGCGTCAGATCCAGCCATTGTTTCCGTCCTCCCAGTCCAGGATTTCCGCGGATTTGAAAAAAAGGCCGATCTCCCGGACCGCGCTTTCCGGGGAGTCCGAGGCGTGGATGATGTTCAGGTTCGTGTGCATTCCGTAGTCGCCCCGTATGGTCCCGGGGGCCGCCTCCTCGGCCTTGGTGGAGCCGCAGAGCTTCCGGAGCATGGAGACCGCTCCGTCGCCTTCCACGACCATGGCCACCACGGGGCCGGAACAGATGTAGCCCACGAGGCGCTCGAAAAAGTCCTTTCCCCTGTGCTCCGCGTAATGGGCTTCCGCAAGGGACCTGTCGATCCTCAGGGTCTTGACCGCCCGGATCGTCAGTCCCTTCTTCTCGATCCGCGCGATGATCTCCCCGGCGATGCGGCGGGCCAGGACCCCGGGTTTCAGCATGGTGAAGGTACGTTCGACGGCCATGGGCGCTCCTTTCCGTGACCCCGGGTCCGGAAGGCCGGAAGCGCGCTCCGGGGGGCCTTTGTCCATACTACACGCGGGGCGCGGAGGGGGCAAGGCGATTTTTCGACCTGCTCTGGACAGCCGCCGCGCCGAGGGGTAGGGTAAGCGGCGACGGAGGCGCGAATGGACAAGCTCACGATACTCTGGACCAACGGAGACTCCGGTACCTTCGACAAGATGGTCGCCATGTACGCGAGGAATTCCAAGACGAAGGGATGGTGGGGCGAGGTGACCGTCGTCATATGGGGCTCCCCCGCCAAGCTTGCCGCCGAATCCGAACTTGTGCAGCTCAAGATCCGGGAACTCCTCCAGGTCGGCGTGAAGGTTTCCGCATGCAAGGCCTGCGCCGATCAGTACGGCGTGACCGAAAAACTACAGGAGCTGGGCGTCGAGGTCGTCTACTGGGGCGTCCCCCTGACGGAGATCCTCAAGAACCGGGAACCGCTCCTCACGATCTGACCGGGTCGCAGGCGGAAGAAAGGATCGATCCTTGAACGTATTCATCGAATGTGAGCGGGGTTCCCGGATCAAGCGCAACTACGGCCTCGACCTGGAACTGAAGCGGCAAGGGGAGACCCTCCTGCCCTACCCCTACCCCTACGGCTTCGTCCTGGGAACCCGGGCCGACGACGGCGACGGGGTGGACTGCTACGTCCTCACGAAGGAGCCCCTTCGGCACGGCGGGATCGTGGAAGCCGAGCCCGCGGCCCTCCTGCCCATGACCGAGGACGACGAGGAGGACGGCAAGATCCTGGCCGTACTCCCGGGAAGCTCGATCGACGAGTTCCCCGGCGCGGGGGAGGAGCTTCGGACCTTCATCCTGGGCATCTTTCGGAAATTCCCGGAGGTGCGGGTTAGGGTGGGCGAAGTCCTGCCCCGCAAAGCCGCGATGGAGTTCCTGGCCGCCCGGAGCGCCGAGGGATAGTTGGAATTGAAGGAGGCTTCCATGAAGAAAGCGCTGATCGCGTACTTCACGAAAACCGGGACCACCCGGGAAATCGCCATGGAAATCGGGAAGACCCTGAAAGAAGCCGGAGTCGAAACCCGGGTTCTTCCCCTATCCGAGGCGGGCGACCTTGCCGGATACGACGCGGTGATCCTGGGAGCGCCCGTAAACGGCATGCGCTGGGTATCCGAGGCGGCCGCATTCGTCGAGGCCCGCCGGGACGCGCTCCGGGCCCTTCCGGTGGCGGTGTTCGCCGTGTCCTACATGTACGGCGCCGCCCGGCCGAACTGGAACCGGGCCGTCGAAAAAAGCCTGCGCGCGGCCGCGGAGGCCGCCGGGGCGAGGGTCTCCTCGGTGTTCACCGGACGAATCGGATCCCCCCTGCCGGGCTTCGCCCGGCTCATCTTCGGCGTGCCCCGGAACCTCCCGTCGGACCGTGTGGACCGGGAGGCGGTCCGGACCTGGGCCCGGGAGCTTCCGGAGGCGTTGGCCTGATCGACTCCCACTGGGCCGCCGCCCCCGCGGAGGCCGGGGTCGACCGCCTGCGTACGGCTAAGCCCGCCGATCTCCGGACCTTCGAGGTCTTCGACCTTCCTGAATACTCCTAGGGCCGCGCGTTGCCCTGTTCGGCCCGCCGCGCCGCCAGGTACAGGGGCGCCGAGACCGCGAACACCGCGGCGGCGGCATACCAGATCCCGGGTATGGACAGCCGTCCCACCAGGGCTCCGAAGCCCGCCGCCCCCGCCAATCCTCCCAGCTGCACCAGGAGGGAAGCCACGGAGAGAAGGGAGGCCCGCCGCTCAGCCGGAATGCGCAGGTTGAGCACCGTGCCCTCCGGGGGGTTGGCCATGCCGTTCCAGCAGAACATGGCCAGGTAGAAGGCGGAGAACCCGGTCGCCGTGGACTGGAGGGCCAGAAGGACGATGAACCCCGCCGTGGCCAGACGGAGGACGAAAAGGAGGAGATACGGGGAGACCTTCGTCCGCTCCAGGATCAGGGGGGACGCGAGGCTTCCCAGCAGGGCCGCAAGGAAGTATCCCGTGGAGACGACGCCGAAGACCCAGGTGGCCTTGACGGACCCCAGGATGTCCGCCAGCCGGGGCTGCCAGTAGGTCTCCACCGCGCTGAAGGCGAAACCCCAGGCGACCATCGTGGCCAGGATCAGGGCGAGTTCCCGGCTGCCCGTGACGGCCCGGAGGGACCCGGATAGGAAGCCTCCGATATCCTCCCGCTTGGCGGCCCGGGATTTATCCTCGGACACGGCAAGCACGACGATCCCGGCCAGGACCGCGGTCAGGACCAGCATGGCGTAGAGGTTGCCGTCGTATGCTCCCGCGCCCGGCGCAAGGATCGACCACCCCATGGGAATGAAACCACCCGCCAGGGAACCGAGGGCCAGGCCCGCCGTGTCCGCGGCGTTGGCCGCGGCCATGAGTCGGGGAAGCCTGCCCTCCCCCTCGCTCTCCAGGTAGCGGTCGATCAGCAGGGCCTCCAGGGACCCCGAGGACAGGGCCCGGGAGACCCCGTACAGGGCGAACCCCGCGGTCACGGACAGGAAGCCCCGGGACGCCAGCAGGGTCAGGCAGGACAGGGCGAAGAAGGCCAGGGAGGCCAGGTAGACGCGCCGGCGGCCGATCCGGTCCGCAAGGATGCCCGTGGGCACCTCCAGCACGATGACGACCGCGGACACGAAGGCCGCGCTGAATCCCAGTTCCCCCAAAGACAGTCCCTTGGAAAGGCGGAACAGGTTCGACACGGGGATCATGAGACCCAGGGAGCCCCACTGCAAAAACCGGGTGGCCGCCGCGACCGGCAGGATGCATCCGGCCCGGGGTCTGGCGGGCGTTCCGGAGGAGGGTCCGGTTAAGGAATTCCGGTTCTCGATCATAGCCTCTCCCGGCCACGGGGCCCCGGTTTTCCGAACGCGGGGGCCGGGCCGCGGTCACTCTACCCCGCCGGGCGGCGCGGTGCCAGCCCCGGCGCCGGGGTGTCTTCCCTCCGCCCCGGGCCCCGGCGATTGCGTCCGCCGCCGCCGGGTGGTAGTATCCGGGGGACCCTCAAGGAGGCCATGCCATGTCCAGGGGAATCGGATGCCGCTACGGCAGCCACCGCGTCCTCGAGCCCCGGGGGATACTCCCCCAGCCGGCGCTCAGGCTCGACAACTCCACGGAAATCTACGACAACGAGGTGCTGATCGACGTTGGAACCCTCAACATCGACTCCGCCAGCTACACCCAGATCCGCTCGTCCTGCGGGGCGGACGCTGCCCGGATGCGCGAAGCCATACTGGGGATAGTACGGGAGCGGGGCAAGATGCAGAACCCCGTGACGGGCTCCGGGGGGATGCTGGTCGGCACGGTCCGGGAGATCGGCCCCGATTTCCCGGACAGGAAACTCAAGGTCGGGGACCGCATCGCCACCCTGGTGTCCCTCTCCCTCACCCCCCTCTCGATCGAAAAGATCCTCCGCCTGGATCCGGAGAGCGACCAGGTGGACGTGGAGGCCCGGGCGATACTCTTCGAAAGCGGGATCTACGCCCATATGCCCACGGACCTGCCGGAAAAGCTCGCCCTGGCGGTCCTGGACGTGGCGGGGGCACCCGCCCAGGTCGACCGGCTGGTGAAGGAAGGCGATACGGTCTGCATCATAGGCGGGGGCGGCAAGTCCGGGATCCTCTGCTGTTACCAGGCCATGAAAAACGTCGGCCCCTACGGAAAGGTCATCGTGGTGGAGTACTCCAAGGAAAACGCCCGTCGCATCGCCGACATGCGCCTGGCCACGGACGTGATCGTCGCGGACGCAACCGACGCCATCGACGTGTACCACAGGGTCCTGGAGGTCACGGGTCCCCGGGGCTGCGACGTCACCATCAACAACGTGAACGTCCCCAACACCGAGATGACCTCCATCCTGGTCACCAAGGGCCAGGGGCTCATCTACTTCTTCTCCATGGCCACGTCCTTCACCAAGGCCGCCCTGGGCGCCGAGGGGGTCGGCAAGGACATCGAGCTGATCGTGGGCAACGGCTACGCCAAGGGTCACTCGGACCTGACCCTGAACATCCTGCGGGAATCGGGAGATATCCGCGCCCTCTTCGAGCGGCTGTACGTCTAAGGTTCGGCGGAGATCATCGGAACGCGGTTCCGCCCCCCGTCCGATCCGGTCGGAGTCCGCCGGGGGATCCGGCGCTCCCGGGCCGCTTGCGAGGGCGTGCCCGGGGGGCGTACAATGGGACGACATCGCGGTCTACCGTTGCAAGGAGGATGTCATGGCAGGCAAGTTCGAATGGTTCAAGGACAAGAAGGACAAGTATCGGTTCCGCCTCAAGGCTGGGAACGGCCAGATCATCGCGACCAGCGAGGCGTACGAGACCCGGGATTCCTGCATCAGCGGCATCGAAAGCGTCAAGAAGAACGCCCCGGACGCCGCGGTCGTTGAGGTAAAAGACTGACCGGATCCGGATCCGGGTGCCCTGCGCCCGGATCCGGTCAACGGCCAAAAAGCCGCGTCTCGGGGAACCGAGAAAGAAACCGTACTTCCGGCCGCATCCCCTACCCCCCACCAACCATCGAGAAATAGCTGACCGTATCCCCGTCCGCAAGGAGTCGTCCGGGCCCGGAAACCTTGTAGTTCACGGCGCACAGGAGGAGGGGCCGCGCCAAGGGCGGGATCTTCAACGCCCGATGCAGGTCCCGGAGCCGGGAGCCCGCCGTCATTTCGATATAGCCCCTCTCGTCCAGGACCGAGTGGTCCGCCAGGGCGGGAGCGTAGACCCGGATCTTCATTCCGCCATTCGGACGGCATCCACGGGGCAGGCGTTCGCGCAGATTCCGCAGCCCGTGCAGTCCTCCGGCCTCGCGAGTTCCGGGTAGGCCTTGCGGTAGGAATCCAGATCCGTCCTGCGAAGCTCCAGGCAGGAGAAGGGGCAGGCCTGGACGCAGATGCCGCAGGCCATGCAGGGGCCGTACACGTACTCCGGATGTTTCTTAGCCATGGGAATACTCCAGCCCCGGCAGGGCGGAAAGGCCCTGGGCTTCGAAAGTTTCCCGGGTCGGAAGGCCCGTATCCTCGTCCCAGCCCCAGGCCCTGCGGTACTGCCGGATCATCTCGTCGATGCGCAGGGCGACCCCCTTGTTGTGCCCCTCCGCCAGGGGAGGTATGCCCGAGGCGCGGTCGTGCATCCGGAAGGCCCGGACGTCCACGCCGTGCTTGGCGTTGAAGGCCTGTCGGAGGGTCTGCATCCGTTTGCCGGCTTCCATATACTCATCCGGCGTCCGGTCCCAGCCCGTGGCCGCGTTCAGGTACTCGAAGATCGGGAAGTGCTGGACCCCCATCAGCATCGCATAGTAGCAGGACCCCGTCCCGTCCACGAGCATCTTCAAGGCCGTCATGGCCACATTCCGCAGGGCCTCGGTTTCCGTGGGCTCGAAGTCCTCGGACTTGGGATGGATCCGTACCTTCGGCGCCCAGGTCACGTAGTCCCACAGGGAGGATTGGGAATAGTACAGGTTCCCGCTGGTGGTGTGCCGCCCCGGGGTGGGATCCGCGCTGTAGGTCACCCCCATCATCGGGTCCACCTTGGGATCGTGCATGGGCAGTTCCTGCCCCCCGGCGTGCACGGCGAAGCGCTCCGAACCCTTCCCGATCCGCTCGGCGGCCCGCTGGACCCCGTCCGCCAGGACGTCCCCGATCCCCTGTCGGTCGCAGATCCGGTCCACCAGGGCCTCGATCGCTGCGGAGTCCCCCCAGCGGAGCTCAAGGCCGTCGGTATCCGCGGCGCTCAGGATTCCGTTCTCGAAGCATTCGACCGCGAAGGCGACCGCTCCCCCGACGGAGATCGTGTCCAGTCCCGCCCGGTTCAGGGTCTCGTTGATCCGGAAGATCGCGTCCAGGTCCTGGTTGAGCACGAGGCCCCCGAAGGCCATGCAGGTCTCGTACTCCGGCTTGTGGCTGTGGTCCCGCTTGCCGCCGGAGAGGTCCCTGATGTCGCATACGCCGCCGCAGCCCAGGATGCAGGAATAACAGTGGTATTTCCGGATCTCCCGGTGCCGGATCCGGTCCGGGTTGAGGTTTCGGTACCGGGCGGCCCCGAAGTCCTTGACCGACCCGGCCCAGTTCTTGACCGGGGCGTCCCCGTTGGTCATGGAGTAGGTGTTGTTCATGGGGGTGCCGAACTTCTTGAACATCATGGCGGACAGCATCCCGTCCAGGGGTACCGCGCTCGGCAGCCCGCCCATGAGGCCGCCCATGATCGGGAAGATGGCGCCCGTGAAAAACCCGGGCAGGTTGGCCTTGCGCACCGTGGAGGCGAAGGACGCGCTCAGGCGCTTCATCCCCTCGGGATCCGCGGGCCGGACGACCTTGGTGCCCGCCAGGACCAGGGCCTTGAGGCGCTTGGAGCCCATGACCGCCCCGACCCCGGACCGCGCGGCGTAGCGGCCCCGGTCGTTGGAGATCCCGGCTATCCGGGACAGTTTCTCGCCCCCGGGCCCGATCACCGCCACCTCGGGCTTCTTCCTGCCCCGGGCGTCCTGGGCGCGGGCGTCCCGGATCAGGGCGTCCTCCGCCTCCACGGCGTCCATCCCCCAGTAGGCCGAGGCGTCCCGGATCTGGGGGCCTTTGTTGTCGATGTAGAGGTAGACCGGTTTCGGGGACGCGCCCCGGATGAAGATCGCGTCGTAACCGCACTGCTTGATCGCCGGCGCCAGGGTGCCGCCGCAGTTGGAATCCCCCCAGCCCCCGGTGAGGGGGGACTTGCAGACCGCCATCCACCGGCCGGTCATGAAGGAGCCCGTCCCGGTGAGGAGGCCGGAGGTGAAACCCAGGATGTTGTCCGGACCCAGGGGGTCCGCCCCGGCGGGTATATGCCGGTACAGGTAGTAGGCGCCAAGCCCAACCCCGGAAAGGACGCTCTCGTAGACCGAGTCCGGGATATCCCGGGACTCCCAGGTCCCTGCGGATAGGTCCACCTGGAGCACCTTGCCGATGAATCCTCTCATGCGTCCCCCTTCCGGAAGCTGCGGTCCGGCCGGGTCGTCCCCGGCGTCAACCGGAATGATAGACCCCCGGGCGTCCGGCGGCAATGGAAATACGCCGGATGCGCGGATTTCTCCCGGCGCCGGCGAGACTTCCGGCCGCGACCTAAAAGAAGAAGCCCGCGATCCAGACCGCCAGGAGGATCCAAACCAGCCCGAAAACCGCCGCGGCCAAGGCGCCCGCCGGCGTCCGGACCTTCTCCCCCTTCGCGAGGTGCCGCCAGGCCTCCCGGCGGCAGCGGGAGGCGACCTCGGGAGGAATCATCCGCAGAGCCAGGACGATCAGGGCGGGAACTATGAAAAGATCGTCCAGCTGGCCGAGGAAGGGGATGAAATCGGGGATGAGGTCGATGGGGCTGACGGCGTAGGCTATGGTCACGGCGATGACGACCCGGGCCAGGAAGGGAGTGGCGGGGTCTTTCCAGGCCAGGAACACGGCCCAGATCTGGCGCGAAAGGCGCTTGGCACGCCGCTTGAGGCGGGCGATGCGGGAATAGGCGGGCCGGGTAGTGGTCAAGGCTTGCACTCCTTACAAAATTCGAGGGCATCCTACCACGACCCCCGGGTGAAGGCAATCCGAGGTTCCCCGGATGCGCTATACTGTGGGCATCACGACAAGGAGGCTGAAATGGCGGACAACGTCGATTTTTTGGTAAAAGGCATCCCGAACTCCCTGCTCACCATGTTCCGGGGCATCTGCTCCATCAACGGCAAGACCGAGGGGGAAGGGGTCATCGACCTCATCATCGAGCATATCGAGAAGAACTTCTCCGGGGACAAGTCCACCTTCAAGAAGATCGTGGACGATTACCGGGCTTCCAAGAAGAAGAAATAAGCCGCCGGCGGCCGGAGCGGCTGGAATCCTCGTCCCCCTTCCGCTATCATCGACACGGGGGGATACCGCAGCCGTCGGGCAGACCTCCCGGCGCGGGAGGTTGCGATGAGCGGCAGGAAGGTCCTCCTGGTGGAGGACGAACCCGGAATCTGCCTGACCCTGGGGGATCGGCTGTCCTCGGCGGGCTACGAGGTCGTCGTACGGAACGACGGGGTGTCCGGGGAAGCCTCCGCCCGAAGCGGGAACTTCGACATCCTCCTCCTGGACCTCAACCTGCCCGGCCGGGACGGGCTGTCCCTCTGCCGCAACCTCCGGAAGGACGGATTTGCTGCGCCCATCCTGATGCTGACCGCCCGGGACGGGGACTCGGACATCGTCGCCGGCCTTCGGGAGGGGGCCGACGACTACCTGGCCAAGCCCTTCGACCCGGCCGTGCTCCTGGCGCGGATGGAAGCCCTCCTGCGAAGGCCCCGGACCCTGGTCTGGGGAGGGCGGGATCCGGTGATCCGGTTCGGGCAGTTCGCGCTGGACCGGGAGAGGTCGGAGCTCACCCGGGAAGGCAGGCCCGTCGAGCTGAACGCCCGGGAATACCGCCTCCTGGAATACATGGCCCTCCGTCCCGGGAAACTTCTCTCCCGCCGGGAACTGCTGGACCAGGTCTGGGGACGCGGGGACGGCGTCCGGACCCGCACCGTGGACATGCACGTCGCCAAGCTCCGCTCCCGCCTGGGAGAGACGGAGGAGCCCCGGCACATCCGCACCGTGTACGGCCGGGGCTACCGATTCGAACCTTAAAACGCGCCAGCGCGGCTGCGCCGCTCTGGCGCCTAATCCAGGACCGCGCCCCGGACCCCCGATGTCACGGCCTTCCGGTATCGGTTGAGGAACAAGCTGTCCACGGGCTGGACATAGGGTTTCCAGGCCGCCCGCCGCCGCTCCAGCTCCGCGGTGTCCACCTTGAGTTCCAGCTTCTTGGCGGGGATATCGATGGAGATGATGTCCCCCTCCTTCACCAAGGCAATGGGACCGCCTGCGGCGGCTTCCGGGGATACGTGGCCGACGGCCGCGCCGTGGGAGGCTCCGCTGAAGCGTCCGTCGGTGATCAGGGCCACGGTCTTGTTCTGCCCCATCCCCGCCAGAGCCGCGGTCGGGGAGAGCATCTCCCGCATGCCGGGACCCCCCCTGGGACCCTCGTACCGTATCACGATGACGTCCCCGTCCTGGATCTTCCGGGCCTTGATGGCCGCGAACGCTTCCTCCTCGCTTTCGAAGACCCGGGCCGGTCCGGAATGGACCAGCATCTCCGGAATCACCGCCGCCTGCTTGACGATGGAACCGTCGGGTGCCAGGTTGCCCTTGAGGCACGCGAGTCCTCCCTGGGCGTGGTAGGGCCGGTCGACGGGGCGGATGACCTCATCGTCCCGAACACTGGCCCGGGCGACGTTCTCCCCCTGCGACTTCCCGGTCA
>JBFZER010000089.1:0-6955 GCA_041306765.1 Spirochaetota bacterium
CCCCTGGATTTCGCCTACGAGGTCCATACCGCCGTGGGGAACCGCTGCGTGGGCGCCAAGGCGGACGGGGCCATCGTGCCCCTCACCTACGAGCTGCGGAATACCCAGGTCGTGGAGATCATGACCTCCAACGCAGCCCGGCCCAACATCGACTGGCTCCGGGCCGTCAAGACCACGAAGGCCAAGTCGAAGATACGGCAGTGGCTCCTGACGAACGGCCAGGCCCTGGTGATCGACCGGAACGTCGTGGCCCGGAAGAAGGCCGAGACTTCGGAAGCCAAGGGGGAAACCCGATCCCGGGCGGAGGGAAGGCCGGAACCGGGCAGGCCCGCCGAGGCGGCTCCGGACTCCCGGACCGCGGCCCCCGACCTCGACAGGCCCCTGGGCCTCACGGAGATCCACCCCTACGTCCCCAAGGCCGTCCTCTCCAGCGACACGGCGGGGATTTCCGTGTCCGGTGGCCGGGGCCTCATGATCCGCTTCGCCGGGTGCTGCCGCCCCACCACCGGGGACCCCATCGTGGGCTACGTCTCCCGGGGACGGGGCATCATCGTGCACCGCCGGGACTGCCGGAACCTCCCCTTCCTGGCGGACTTCAAGGAGCGGGCCATCGACGTGTTCTGGGAAACCAGACACCCCGGCCTGACCCGGCGCTTCCGCATCACCGCCAAGCGCATCCCGGACCTTTTCGGGGAGGTGGAGACCGCGGTCAAGAAGATCCAGGGCCACCTGATCGAAGGGAAGCTCGAGGAGGACGGGGACCGCCTGGTGGGCTGGTTCACGGTGCGCATGGAGAAGCCCGAGGACGGACGCAAGGTGGAGCGCTCCGTCCGGGGCGTACCGGCGATTTTGAAGGTGGTAGTAGTGGACAGTGAACGGTGAACGGTGGTCCGAAGCGCTGTCAATATCCGGTCATCGCGACCGCAAATGCGGCGGTGCTGACCTCGTTCGGTCGCTCATTTCAGTCCACTGTCCACTGTCCACCGTTCACCGATATTCTCCCACCGGCACCCGCTTCAATCCCGCCTCGTCGCTGACGATCACCCAGCGGAAGCTCTGGCCCAGGAACCAGGTCTTGTAGACCCGCTGGATGTCCGCGGGGGTGACGGCGGCGATCCGGTCGGGGGTACGCAAATAGTCCGCGGGATCCCCGGCATACACCACGCTGCGCACGACCTGGGCGGCTATGTCCGCGTTGGTGCGCTGGTTGGCGAAGACGGCGTTCACGTACTTGTTCCGGTACGCCGGTAGGCGGTCCGCGATGGACGCCAGGACGTACTGCCCCGCGGCGTCCTTGGACCGGATCAAATTTCCCGCCGCGAGGTAGTCCGAGGCTTCCTTGACGTGGCGCCGGACGCCCTCGATGTCGGAGACCTGGTAGAGCCACAGGATTCCGTAGGAGGAGGCCCCGGGCCGGAAGATGGCTCCGACGGAATAGCAGGCCCCGTACTTTTCCCGCACCACGTTGAACATGAGGTCGTCCAGCATGTCCGCGGCCAGGGCGAAGGGCACGTAGTCCTTGTCCTGCCGGCCGGGGATGCGGAAATACCCCTGTACGTAGGCCACCCCCTCGGAAGCCGGGTGGGCTTCCAGGATCGGGGGTCCCGAGGTCTTCGCGGTCCCCCCGACCGGGGCGGCGGGGCCCTTTCTCGGGATGCCGCCCAGGGCCGACTCCAGCTTGGCCGCCAGGGCGTCCACGTCGAAGTTGCCGACCGCGGCCAGGAAGATCCGGTCCGCGTTCAGGAGGGCCGCGTGGTGGGCCTTGACGTCCTCCAGGGAGACGGCCTCCAGGGACTCCGGGGTTCCGGCGGGGTCGGAGGCGTAGGGATGGCCCTCGAAGATGGCCTGGGTGCCGAGGAAGCGTCCGCGCTGGTCCGGATCTCCCATCCGGGATTCCTGGGCCTGTGCCGCCTCGTTGCGGACATCCCGGAACCGGTCGGCCGGGAAGGCGGGTCGCAGGAACCCGTCCAGGTAGATTTCCAGGAGCTCCGGAAGGTACTGGTCGATGCAGTTGAGGTCATAGCTCGAGTAGTCGTATCCCGCGGTATAGGATATCGAGGAGGAGCTGCGGTATTCCGCGTCCAGGATGCTCTCGTAGTCGTGGGACGCCGAGCCCCGGGAAAGGAGGGCCAATGTCGTGCCGTCCAATCCGGCCTTGGCCGGGGGCACCGCGGAGGAGCCGCCCAGCATCACGAGCTTGAGGTTCAATACACGATTGGTCCGATTCCGCTTGACGTACAGCTTGATGCCGTTGGAAAGGGTCCTCGTCTCGAAGTCCCCGATGTTGGCCTTGTAGAAGGGCCCCGGCTCCGGAGCCGGCTTCACGGGGGCCGGGACGGCGGTCTTGGAAGACGGGGCGGCGGCCGTGGATCCCTGGGCCTCGGCGCCTGTCCCCGGGGAGGCCGGAGGGGAGGAGACGCAGCCGGCCGTCAGGGTCAGGAGGAGAGCCGCGACGAGCGCGGCTCCGAGGAAGGCCCGCGCGCGGGCCGGGATATTCTTGTTCGGTGTCATCGGATTGGATCCTCGCATCATTTTTTCCACCAGAAGGCGTTGTCCGCGCCCAGGGTCTCGAATCCGGCGTCCGCGAAGGATTTCTTCTCCGCCTCGTAGACGCTGGGGTGTACGCGGATGGCCACGATCTCCAGGTTCTTGTGGATGTACCGGTCCAGGAACGCGGAGATTTCCCGGTACCCGACCTTCTTCATGTTGTCGATGTACCCGAAGAAGTAGTCCGTGGAGGCCGAGGCCCACCAGAACCGGAGGGTGCCCAGGAATCCCTCGACGGTCTCCAGCTCCAGGATGCGCTGGTTTTCGATCAGCTTCTTCACCGTCTCGTATTCCTCGTCCCCGAAATACCCCCGGTCGAGCTTCATGTTCGTCAGCTCGGTAGCCCGGATCTTCTCCTTGAGCTGCTGAGCCCTCTGGGCGAAGCTCTGCCCGGGCTTGGCCAGGAGGTAGGACCAGAATACGATCTGGCCTCCGTCCTTCTGGGTCCAGTAGTACGCCCCCGTGTAGTTCGGGGCCGGAATGCCCAGGTCGGCCCCTATGAGGCCCTGTTTGAACCTCCCGGAGGGATTCTCCACGAGGTAGCCCCACACGTCCGCGGCGTACGTGGAGCCGGGGTCGCGGCCGACGTCCGGGCCGCGGTACAATATCTGCGCGATCCCGAAGCGGGGATTCACCGTGGGATCGGGGTAGACCACGAAGGCGGTCTTGCGCACCGCCGGGAAGGCCTGGGGATCCTGGGGCTTGGCCCAGGGGTCCGGACCCCGTTCCCAGGATCCGTAGACTTCCTTCACGAGTCCGTACACCTTCTCGGCGCTCACGTCCCCGCCCACGAAGAGGGCCGCGTTGTTCGGAATGTAGTAGGTCTTCTGCATGGCCCGCAGCTTCTCCGCCGTGACGGATTGCACCGCCTCCACCGTTCCGCCCGGGTCGCGGCGCCAGGGATACCTGGGAAAGAGCCTTCGGTCCACGCCGGCGGCGTAGATGCTCCGGGGTTCCGAGTAGTTCCCGGTGATCTCGCTGACGACGACACCCTTTTCGGACTCGATCTCCCCGGGATCGAGCAGGGGCTCCCGGATGGCGTAGGACCAGAACTCCAGGCCCTCCCGCAGCCGGTCGGAGGGAACCGTGAAATAATAGTTGACGTATTCCGAGCCCGTGGAGCCGTTCCAGGAAGGCACCCCCAGGTCCAGGTAGGCCGAGCTCACCTCCGCCGCGGTCCTGTACTTCGAGTTGCCCTTGAACATCATGTGCTCGTAAAAATGGAAGACCCCCGCGGTGTCCGGAGTCTGGGCAACGCCGCCCCCCCGGATCGCGATCTCGATGTACGCCAGGGGCGCGGAAGGGTTTTCCAGCACGAAGAGCTCCAGCCCGTTGTCCAGGACGAACCGATGCAGACCCGGCACACCCGTGGCTTCGGAAAAAGCGAGGGGCGCCGAAAGCGCCAGGATCAAGGCCAAGAACAGCAAGACTTTTTTCATCCCCGGGACCTCCCCCTGTCAGGACGGCCCATGGCCGTCTACGATCCAATCTAAGGACCCGGCGGCGGGCGTGTCAAGGAAGAATCGAGCCTGCCCTCCGCCGGCATCGGACCTGCCCCCGGCCCGCTTTTCCAGCCCGGGTCCCCCATGGTAGTATCCGATTGCTCGCCGGCCGTCCTAGGTCCGGCGGAAAACCGCGCAAATCCGGAGAAACCCCGTCCCATGGATACAACCCCCCTCGCCCTGCTCCTCTTCGGACTACCCGTGGAGCGGTCCCTCCGGAGAGCCTGCGCCGTTTCCCTCGGGTCTCGGCTCGCGGGCGCGGGGGGGCCTTTCGGCACTCCCCGGGCCGGGGAGGTTTCGGCGGCCTCGCAGGCCGAAGCCGTTGCAGTTTCCCCGGGGCTGAAGGGTCGGATCCGGGCCCTGTTCCTCGGACCGGGACCTCGGACGATCCTCCGCCGCGCGCTCCGATGGATTCTTCTTGCCCACCTCTGGTACGTCCTTGTCGTCGCCCTCCTGCTCCTGGTCTACCGGAGCGTCGATCCCCCCGTCACGGTGCTCATGGCCTACCGGTCCGGGGTGGACGGCTGGAACCTTGCGCCCCAGAGGAACGTCCGGCTGGCGAAGGTGCCGGTTCTTGCGCGCCGCATGGTGGTATCCGTCGATGACGGCAAGTTCTACAGCCATCACGGCGTGGACTTCGACGCCATCCTCTACGCCCGGCAGGTGAACAAGCAGGTCGGCCGGCCCCTCTACGGCGGCTCCACCCTCACCATGCAGACGGCCCGGACCCTCTTCCTGGTGCCGTTCAAGAGCTACCTTCGGAAATACCTGGAACTCATCGCGACGGTCGAGATGGAGCTGATCCTGTCCAAGCAGCGGATCCTGGAGATCTACCTTTCCTGGGCCGAGTGGGGCAGGGGCGTGTTCGGCCTGGAGGCGGCGGCGCGGTGGTTCTACGGGACGAGCGCCTCCCGGCTCGACCTGGACCAGACCGCCCGCCTGGTCGCCCTGCTCTCGTCCCCCATCCGCTACACCCCGGAGACCCTGCACCGGAACGGCATCCTCCGGACGAGGTACGAGTACCTGGTGGGGAAGTACGGGGAAGTGGACGGTGGACAGTGAACGGTGGACGGAATTGAGGCAACCGGTCCGGTCTATCGAACCCGCTTAAGCGGATCATGCATCCGTACGCAGTAGAATACTTCCGTTTACCGTTTACCGTTCACTGTCCTCCGCAACACCCTGTCCAGCGTGTCCGCGAAGGCTTTCTTCTCCCGGGGGCCCCAGCTGCGGGACCGGATCAGCTCCGCCAGGCCCGCGGAACGCAGGCCCGCCATGAAGTCCCGGCTGGAGAGCCTCTCCCGGACCGTGTCCGCGGTCCATTCGTCGCCCCGGTCGTTGATGACCGCCAGGCCCGCCCCGGCCATGCGTGCCGCGAAGGGGATGTCCCGGGTCACCACCAGGTCCCCCGGTTCCGCCAGCTCCTCGATCCGATCGTCCACCGCGTCCGGCCCTCCCCCTTCCACAAGATGGAACTCGGTCCCCGGGGGAACGGCCAGGGGGCGGTTGGCCGCGAACACCACGCGCACCGAAGGTCCGGCGCCCCCGCAACCGCCCGGCGACCGGGCCCTGCGGCCCAGGAGTTCCCGCACCTCATACGGCAGGGAATCCGCGTCCGCCCAGATCGTCATGCCGTGACCCCCGCACGGAATACGAGGCCCTCGCCCGAAAGCGAATACCGCCCCGAGTCGGCGGTCACGAAGGCGCAGCCGCCCTTCCCGAGGGCGAGGCATGGAGCCGCCGGGTTCGCCGGATCCTCCGCCGCGTCCACCCGTCCCTCCAGGCAGAGCAGGATCTCGGGACCGGGCTTCCTTCGGCCCACGGGCTTCCCGGGCTCGAGGCGCAGGCGGTCCAGGCGGAACTCCGCGGCTCCGGAGGGGTATTCGTCCACGGAATCGCCGGCGCAGACGGGGCCGAAGGCCCGCACCACGGCGGGGGCGAAGGATAGTACGGACAGGAGCTCCGGGATGTCGATGCTCTTGGAGGTCAGGGCTCCGCGCAGGACGTTGTCGGAGTTGGCCATGATCTCGAGCCCCGTACCCCGAAGGTATGCGTGGATCTGTCCCGGCTCGATGAAAACGGCCTGGCCGGGTGACAGGCGGAGGTGGTTCAGTATAAGGGGAGCCAGGGCTCCGACATCCCCGGGGTAGGCCCGCAGGAGGGACAGCACCCAGGACAGGGCGTCGCGGATGCCCGCTTCGGGCTCGTGATCCAGGACCCGCCGGATCCGGCGCTCGGTGTAATACAGCAGGTCCCGCTTCAGGTTCGAGGAGTAGGTGATGAAGCGGTAGAAGAGAACCGAGAGTTCGACCTTCCCGGGATTCTTCTCGAGGTGCCCCGCGATCCTTTCGAACTCCCGGGGGGCGACCGCCCGGATCAGGCGGAGGGTCTCCGGTATGGGACGGAAGCCGCACAGCCCCTCGAAGTCCTCCAGGGCCACGAGCATTTCTGGCTTGTGGTTCGGATCCCGGTAATTCCGCTCCGGGGCGTCCAGGGGGATCGACTCGAATTCCTCCTTCTCGAAGCCGCTCTCGGCCTTGAGCTTCGGCGGATGGGCCTGGATCGAGAGGGGGCGGGCCGCGGAGAGCACCTTGAACAGGAAGGGCAGGGAGGACCCGAAGCGCTCCAGAACCGGATTCCCCAGGGCGGCCTTCGGGTCCCGGGCGATGAGGCGGTCCAGGGGTACCCCGCCTTCCGGGGTCTCGGCTACCGAGGGGGCTGTCGGGTGGGCGCCCATCCAGAGTTCGGCGCAGGGTCTTCCGTCCGGATTGTCGATGCCCAGCAGCTCGGGTATGGCTTCCGGGGTGCCCCAGTCGTAGTGCTGGATCGGATTGTCGAGACGGAAGATGGGCATGGGAATAGTGTAACGCGAACGGTGGACGGTGAACAGTGAACGGTGGACGGTG
>JBFZER010000090.1:0-16496 GCA_041306765.1 Spirochaetota bacterium
TCTCCCTCATGCTGGCCGGCTCCCTGATGACAATAGACCGGTCTCTGGAGGAGGCTTCCGAGAACCTTGGAGCCCGGTCCCTGAGAACCTTCTTTTCCGTAACCATGCCCCTGGTCCTTCCCTCCCTCACCGGCGGGGCACTCATCGTCTTCATGATGTCCCTTTCGAACTTCGGAACGCCGATGATCATCGGCGGGAACTACCTGGTGCTTCCCACCCTGGCGTACAACCTCTATACGAGCGAGATCAGCGAACGTCCCGGAATGGCCGCGACGGTGTCCATCGTCCTGATGCTATGTGCCTCGATCATCATCGTGTTGCAGCAGTGGCTGTCCTCACGAAGGAAATATGCCAGTCTGCTTGTGAACCGTCCGGTCGTGAAAAGGCTCAAGGGAGTCAGATCCCTCCTGGCCCATATTCTCTGCTATCTCATCGTCGGGATGTCCACCCTTCCCCTGGCGGTCATCGTGTACTATTCGTTCCGGAATACGAACGGGCCCGTGTTCGCCGCGGGTTTCGGGCTGGAAAGCTACAGGCAGATCTTCTTCGACGTGCCCAAGACCGTCACGAACTCCTTCGTGTATTCCTTCATCGCCGTCGTTCTCATCGCCTCGGTAGGAACCCTGATAGGCTTCACGATAGCCAGGAAGAGGAACCTTTCCGTCCGGATCCTGGATCCCCTGCTCATGATTCCCTACATCGTGCCCGGCACGGTACTGGGCATCGGCTTCATCGTAGTGTTCAACCGCAAACCCCTTTTCCTGGTCGGAACCGCGGCGATCATCATCATGACCTATTTCATCCGGCGTCTGCCGTATTCCGTGCGCTCGGCGGCCTCCATCCTGAAACAGATCGATCCGGCCCTGGAGGAAGCGGGCATCAACCTCGGTTCCCCTCCGGGCCGCACCTTCCGGACGGTGACCCTGCCGCTGATGCAGTCAGGGATAATATCCGGCGCCATAATGAGTTGGGTTACTTCCATGAACGAGCTCTCCGCCTCGATACTGCTCTATGTCGGAAAGACGATGACCATGCCCATCAAGATATACCTGTCTGTGGTGGACGGGTACTTCGGCACGGCAAGCGCGATGTCCACGATCCTGCTGGTCGCGACCGGCGTGTGTATGTTTATCGTCACAAAGTACTTCAACCGGGGCTCGGATACCTTCATCTCGGCCTAGGGCGCTCAGTCCCTCTCCGGCGCCGCCGGAGGCTGCCGCCGGCGTCCGGCATCCTACCTCTCCGTTCCCGGGTCCGAGGCACTGCGGACGCCTTCCATCAGTGCGTCCTCCACCTCGGCGATGATGGAGTCCGGGGTGCTGGCCCCGGCGGTCAGGCCCACGACCCGGTAGCCGAATACTTCCTCCGGGAGCTCGGAGGCGGTCTCGATGTGCCAGGAGGGCTTGCCCAGGCGCAGGACGGCCCGGAAGAGCCGGGCCGTGTTGGCGGAGGATCGCCCGCCCACCACGACCACGGCGTCCGTCCGGGCCGCAAGGCGGGCCAGGGACTCCTGGCGCTCCCGGGTGGCGGGGCAGATGGTATCCACGATCTCCAGGCGGGAGTACCGGGACCGCAGGACCCCGCAGACAGCCTCGTATTCCTCCTCGCTTACCGTGGTCTGGGCCAGGACTCCCACGGGCTCGACCAGGTCGAGGGCCTCCGCGTCCGCGGGGGATCCTACCACCGAGCATCCCGGGGCGCAGCCGGTCACGGCCACGATTTCCTCGTGGTTCCGGTCCCCCACCAGGACCACGGAGTACCCGGATTCGTAGAAGCGCCGCGCCCTGCGCTGGCTGGCCAGGACCCGGGGGCAGGTTGCGTCCGCCAGGCGGGCCCCGAGCCCTTCCAGGCGGGACCGGAGTTCCGGGGACACCCCGTGGGCCCGCAGAATGACGGTGTGTCCGGCGATCCGGCCGTCCACCTCGCCCTCCGGCAGCACCGCCACGCCCTTGCGCCGGAGATCCTCCACGGCCTGGGGGTTGTGGATCAGGGGACCGAGGGTGTAGATCGGCCGCGCGGATTCCGATTCCGCGGTCTTGACGGCCAGGTCCATGGCCCGGCGCACGCCCATGCAATACCCCAGGGTGTCGGCTTTCAGGACGATCATGGCACCATGATACCGCGAAACCCCGCGGGAAGCATAGGCGCCGGGATCGGACATATTGTTAGGAACCGAAAGAACATATATACTGGCCCTCCGTTTCTCCATCCGGCGTGGCTCGCGCCAAAAAAGGAAGGTACTATGAGCGAGAAGACCATCGTCGTGGCCCTCGGAGGCAACGCCCTGATCGAAGAGGGCACCGAGGGCACGATGGAACAGCAGTTCGAGAACACCCGCAAGAGCATGGCCGCCATCGTGGGGCTCATCAAGGAAGGCCACCGCGTGGTCCTTACCCACGGGAACGGCCCCCAGGCGGGGGTGCACCTGATCCGCAACGAGGCGGCCTCCGCAAAGGTCCCTCCCAGCTCCCTGAACGTCATCGTCGCGGATACCCAGGGTTCCATCGGGTACATGATCCAGCAGTCCCTGGTGAACGCCCTGATCAAGGCGGGGCTCAAGAAGAGCGTCGTCACGGTAGTCACCCAGGTGGTGGTGGACAAGGACGATCCCTCCATGCTCAATCCCACCAAGTACGTGGGCCCCTTCATCCGCCCGGAGCAGATCGAGGAATGCCGGGCCAAGGGCTGGGTGGTGAAGGAAGACCCGGGCCGGGGACACCGGCGCGTGGTGGCGTCCCCCATACCCGTGGGCATCGTCGAGACGGAGGTCATACGGGACCTCCTGCACGACGGCCTGGTGGTGATCGCGGCGGGGGGCGGGGGGATCCCGGTCTGCAGGAACCCCGACGGAACCTACGAGGGAGTGGACGCGGTGATCGACAAGGACCGGGCCAGCGCCCTTCTGGCGAGCCTCCTTGCGGCCGACGAACTCCTCATCCTGACCGGGGTGGAGAAGGTGGCGATCAACTTCCGCAAGCCCGACCAGAAGGTCCTGGACGTCATGACCGCCGCGGAGGCGGAGAAGTACATGGCGGAAGGCCAGTTCCCCAAGGGCTCCATGGGCCCCAAGATCGAGGCCGCCGTGGATTTCATCAAGCGCGGGGGAACCCAGGTGGTCATCACGGACCTTGAGCACGCCCAGGCCGGCGCCTCCGGCAAGGCGGGGACGAGGGTGGTGCGGTAAACGGTGGACAGCGGACGGTGGACGGAAGTGAGACAATGGAAGCGGCCGCATTCCACGCTACAGCGTGGCCGGCCGCCGCGCTCGGCAGCCACTTCCGTTTGCTGTCCACCGACCACCGTCCACTGCCGATTGACCAAGCCCCCCTTCCGTGGTACCTTTCGCTAACTCTGTCTCTTAAGGAAAGCGCTCATGAATACTTTGCTTAGCTCCTTCCCCGTCCTCCAGCAGGCTCCGGCGGGAACGGGATCCATGATGTCCACCATCGTGATGTTCGGCCTCATCTTCGTGATCTTCTACTTCCTCATCATCCGGCCCCAGAACAAGAAGCAGAAGGAGCTCCAGAAGATGCTCGCGGGCGTCAAGAAGGGCGACAAGGTCGTCACCATCGGCGGCATCCACGGCGTCGTCCACGCGGTGAAGGAAGGCGGAACCGTCGTCGTCAAGGTCGACGACGCCTGCAAGCTCGAGTTCTCCAAATCCGCCATCGCGACCGTCCTCAACAGGGATTCCGCCCCGGAATCCGCCGACAAGTCGGGCGCCGACAAGGGCGAGGAATCCGCGAAGTAAGCCCGCCGGGGCGCCGATCGAGCGCCCCGCGGCACCCCATCCTCGTGACGACTGGAGTTTTCGAATGAACAAAACGAAGCGCTTACTCATCGTGCTCGTCGTGCTGGCGCTGGCATTCCTTTTCCTGCTTCCGTCCATCCGGTGGTACTTCCTGACGCCCAAGGACGAGAAGATCCTGGCCACGGGTTCGAGCGAGCAGATCCGGGAGTACGCCTGGCGCATGGCCCGCAACGACCTGGCGGAGCTCGAGAAGGCAGCCCGGGCGAGCGGGGACGAGCCGCTGCCTGCGGGCATCGAGTGGATGGCGGACCGTGCCAAGAAGCTCTACAAGGAGCTCGACAAGGCCGTGCCTTCTGCCTGGACCGCCAAGACCGTCCTGGCCGCCTACGATTCCCGAAAGACCGCCATGTCCGACATCGAGGATCGGTACCGGACCAAGATCCTGAAGGCCAAGAACCTCCAGAACACCGTGGTCCAGCTGGGACTGGACCTCTCCGGCGGCATGAGCGTGGTCATCCGGGCTGACCTGCCGGCCCTGGAGGCCAAGCTCGGGCACTCCCTGTCCCTTTCCGAGCGCGAGGAGGCCATGTCCCGGGCCCTGGAGGTCCTGAACAACCGCATCGACAAGTTCGGCCTCACCGAGCCCGTCATCCGCCGCCAGGGCGAGGACGGGATCTACGTGGAGATACCCGGCGCCGCGGACCCCGAGCGCATCAACTCCATCATCATGGGCCGGGGCCGTCTGGCCTTCCACATCGTGGAAGACGAGGCGACCAACCGTCTCAACGAGTACCTGACCACCAACCCGGCGGGCATCGACGCGGACCTCAAGGTCGCGGATCCCTCCATCGTGCCGGCGGGCTACGTGGTCCGCAAGTTCTACAAGAAGGACAAGTACGGCCTGGACGAATGGACGGGCCGCTACCTGGTCATCACCGAGCAGCCCGGACTGGACGGCAACACCATCCAGCGGGCCGAGAGGACCAACGATCCCATCACCGGGGAGCCCAACATCATCTTCGTGCTGGACGGCGAGGGCGGCGAGATCTTCTACGCCCTGACCAGCGCCAACGTGGGCAAGACCCTGGCCGTGGTCCTGGACGATCGGATCAAGGCCGGAGCCCGGATCTCCGAGGCCATCCGCGAGTCCGTCCGCATGACGGGCTTCAGCGTGGAGGAGTCCGCCAACCTGGCCCTGATCCTGCGATCCGCCGCCCTGCCGGTTGAGCTGGTGGTCGAGAGCCAGCAGGCCATCGGCGCCTCCCTGGGCGAGGACTCCATCGAGGAAGGCAAGCGGGCGGTCCTCATCGGCCTTGCGGCGGTCATGGCCTTCATGCTGGTCTACTACAAGGGAGCGGGCATCAACGCCGCCCTGGCCCAGGTCGTCAACCTCTACCTGATGCTGTCCATCCTGTCGGGCTTCAACCTCACCCTGACCCTCCCGGCGATCGCGGGCTTCGTGCTGACCGTGGGCATGTCCGTGGACGCCAACGTCATCATCTTCGAGCGCATCAAGGAGGAACTCCGGGCGGGCAAGGGCCGCAGGGCCGCCATCGAGGCGGGGTTCGACAAGGCCTTCTGGGCGGTCATGGACGGCAACATCACCACCATCATCGCCGCCCTCTTCCTGGCCCAGCTGGGCTCGGGTCCCATCCAGGGCTTCGCGGTCAGCCTTGCCATCGGCAATATCTCCTCCTTGTTCACCTCGCTCTTCGTATCCCGGCTCCTGTTCGACTCCGGTACGGACCGGGGGCTCAAGGGCGTTTCCATCAGCTGGAGGATCAAATGAAGCGCGTGATTCGTTTCGACCGTGCGTTCCTGGCGACCGCGCTCATCTCCGCCGCGCTCATCGCCTTCGGCGTACTCGGCCTGGCGACCAAGGGCATCAACCTCGGCGTGGACTTCCAGGCCGGCATAAACCAGTACGTCCAGCTGGTCTATCCGGCCTTCGAGGTTTCCTACGCCGGCACCGGCAACGCCGTGCTCTCGGTGGGCGAAACCCGGGCCGTCCTGGTCTTCTCCGGGGCGGACGTGGAGAATCGGACCCTCGAGTACGACCTCGCGTCGGCGGGTACCCTGGCCGACCTGGCCGGCGCCCTCTCCTCCCAGCCCGGCGTCTCCGTCCGGATCCTGGACGGCCCGGGCAAGCCCGCCTCGTCCCTCGTGCCGACCTACCAGGGCGACATCCGGCTTGCCGCCGATCCCGCGCGGCTCTCCCGGGAGCCCGACGGTGAGGCGGAGTTGTTTGCCGGTATGGACAAAGTGCGGACCGCCGCATCCACCCTGGGCTCCGTTTCCGTACAGAGCATCGGGGAACGGCTCAAGCAGCAGTACATCATCCGCCTGCGGGACGACGGGTCGGATTCCAGGTTCAGCTCCACCAGCGCCGAGCGCATCCGCACGGCCCTGGAAACTGCCTTCGGCCCCGGCCGCGTGGCCGTCATGAAGACGGACTTCGTGGGCGCCCGGTTCTCCAAGGACCTGGCGGACAACGCCTGGAAGCTTACCCTGTTCACCGTCCTGGCCATCCTGGCCTACGCCACGTTCCGGTTCAAGATACAGTACGCCCTGGGCGCGGTCCTGGCGATCATCCACGACGCCCTGATCATGATCGCCTTCATCGTCTGGGCCCGGATAGAGTTCAACACTTCCACCCTGGCGGCGATCCTGACGATCCTGGGATACTCCATCAACGACACCATCGTGATCTTCGACCGCATCCGTGAGGATCGGCGCATCCTGCCGAACGAGACCTTCCATATGGTGCTGAACAAGTCCATCACGGAAACCCTCGGTCGGACCGTGATCACCACGGTCACCACCCTGCTGGCCGTCCTGGCGCTCTACGTCTTCACCACCGGAAGCATCCAGGATTTCGCCCTGGCCCTGTTCGTGGGTATCGTATCCGGCACCTACTCGACCGTCTTCATCGCCACAGCCTTCGTCGCCTTCTGGAACGATACGGCGGAGAAGAGGGAGAAGTCAAAGACGTCGGCTCCGGCTGCCAAGAAACCCGGGACCGCTCCCCTGCTCAAGCCGGCCAAGTAAGGAGCGTTTCAGTCCGACAGGTACGGCCGCCCCGAACGGGCGGCCGTTCCATTTCATGACGCGGCAGCCGCGCGGACGGCGGTCGGTCCGGCTCCACTTCGTCCGCGGGCTTTACAAAAGCGGCCCGTTTTCGTATATTCAATCAGCACATGGCGCGGACCGTCCGAGTACGGCCGGGCGGCGTATGGTAGTGATTGTAGTGTTTGCTAACGCAAACGGCGCCGTGCGATAGTAATCGCGCGGCGAGTGGAAGTGATTAAAAAATGCTCTATCGAGCATGGCGCCGTACCCAAGCGGTAAGGGAGAGGTCTGCAAAACCTTTATGCGGCGGTTCGATTCCGCCCGGCGCCTAAACGAAAAGCCCCCGCAAGGGGGCTTTTCGTTTAGGCCCAGATCCCCCCGTCCTTCGGCCCCTCGCCCCCGGCCGGGTTTCCGCCGCGGCGGGCTTTCGGCTCCACGGCCTCGAAGGCCGGGCAATGGAGTCCCGTGGCCGCGAAGACCTCGGCGGAGGGCAGGCTGCGGGACTTGATACCGAAGACCCCGCAGCCCCGGGGGTAGTCAGGTTCCCAGGTGACGATGAAGTGACGGCAGGCCAGGCAGTTCGGGGCTCGGGAAGGCGGGAGACCAGTGGGCATCTATCTCTCCGGGGATAGTCCGATCGGGTTGAACCGACCGGGGTTTCTCCGTACATTATACCCCATGAACCGCAACTTCGCTCTCCGCCGCCCCTTCCGGTACCAGTTCTACAACGCCACGCTGGTCCTGATCGCGGTCAACGTAGGCGTTTTCCTGCTTGCCCAGGTCTCTCCGGGCTTCCTGGTGAACCTGGCCATGGTTCCCGCCTACGTGGCCCAGGGCAGGTTCTGGCTCTTGTTTACCTACATGTTCGCCCATGGGGGTATCTCCCACCTCTTCTTCAACATGCTGGGGCTGTTTTTCTTCGGAACCCACGTGGAACGCGAACTCGGCTCCAGCGAATTCCTCTTGTTCTACTTCCTCACCGGCATCCTGGCCGGGGCGTTCTCCTTCGCCGCCTACGCGGCTACGGGCGCCTGGGTAACCTTCCTGATCGGAGCCTCGGGCGCGATTTACGCGGTGCTCCTGGCCTTTGCCGCCCTGTTTCCGGGATCGACAATCTACGTTTGGGGGATCCTTCCCGTCCGCGCCCCCGTGCTGGTCCTGGCCTATACGGCCATCGAGGTCGGTTCCCAGCTCTTCTCCTTCCGCAGCGGAGTGGCCCACCTGACCCACCTGGCGGGATTCGGGTTCGCCTACCTCTACTTCCTGCTGCGCCTTGGGATCAACCCTGCCCGGAGGTTTTTCCCCCGGGATCGGTGATCCTCCGCCGGACTCTGTCTGGACTAGAGGAGGAGCCGCCGCTATACTCGTTTCATGGACTTGTCCGAGTTCGACGCGTGGTGCCGGTCTTTCCTTGAAATCGAGGCGTTCAAGAAGATCGACGATTCCCTGAACGGAGTCCAGGTGGGGCGCGGCGTCGGTCCCGTGACGCGGGTGGCCTTCGCGGTCGACGCCTGCGCGGAAACCCTGCGCCGGGCCGCCGAAGAAAAGGCTCAGGTTCTCTTCGTGCACCACGGCCTCTTCTGGGGTTCTCCCGCGCGGATCGAAGGGGCGCTTTTGGCGCGGATCCGGGCCCTCCTGGACCGCGACATGGCCCTGTACGCCTGCCACCTGCCCCTGGATGCCCACCCGGAGTACGGCAACAACGCGGTCCTGGCCCGGATGCTCGGACTCGCGGACGTGACGCCCTTCGGAGTCCACCGGGGAGTCACCCTGGGCTTCCAGGGGACCCTGGACCCGCCGTTGACCCTGGAGGAGGCGGTCCGCAGGATCCTGCCGGACGGGAGCAGGCCCCGCTCGATCCTGCCCTTCGGGCCGGGCAGCATTCGATCCGCCGCCGTGGTTTCCGGCGGGGCGCCTTTCGAAGTCCTGCAGGCGGTGGAGCAGGGACTGGACCTGTATGTCACCGGGGAGCCCTCGCACTCGGTGTACCACGCCGCCCAGGAGTCGGGCATCAACTTCGTCGCAGCCGGGCACTACGCCACCGAGGTCTGGGGCGTCCGGGCGGTGGCCGAGAAACTCGCCCGGGAGACGGGCGTGGAGACCGTCTTCCTGGAAGTTCCTACGGGACTCTGAACTTGATAAACGGGAGAGCATCGATGGATAGCGATACGCCGCACAGCCTCCGCCCCTTCCTGCTGACCGCGGGCGTCCTGATCGGGGACCAGGTCTCCAAGGCCCTTGTCGTGGACCTGATCCCCCGCAACACGATAGCCCTGCGGACCCCGGGGGACTTCCTCTGGATCGTCCACGCCCGAAACACCGGCGTCGCGTTCAGCATGGGGGACAGCCTGCCGCCCTGGATGCGCATGGTCCTGTTTTCCCTGCTCCCCCTGGCCCTGATCGCGGGCATCCTGATCTACTACTTCCGAACCGACGAGGTGACCCCGGCCCAGCGCTGGGCCCTGGCCGCCATCGTCGGAGGGGGCCTGGGGAACATCGTCGACCGCCTCCTCCGGCCCGAAGGGGTGGTCGACTTCGTGAGCGTGAAATTCTACGGCCTGCTGGGGATGGAGCGCTGGCCCACCTTCAACGTGGCGGATTCCGCCGTGGTGCTGGGAGCCCTTCTGGTCGCGGCCACGAGCCTGCTGGCTCCGGGGCGGGAAGCCGGCGGGAAGAAACCCGGATGACGGATCCGGAGGCCGCGCCCCGGCCGGAGGCCCCTCCCGCCGGTTCCCCAGTGCGGGGGAGCCGTGCCCGGAGCGTCCTCTTGTTCCTGGCGGCGACGGTCTTCAATTTCCTGACCGCGGCGGTCCTCTTTTTCGGGTTCCTGTCTCTCTGGGGCCTGGTACTGGCGCCCTGGCTCAGGCTTCCCTCCTCGTCCCCGGTTATCTTCGCTTCCTTCGTCCTGGCCGTCGCGGGTTCCGGCGTGATCTACCGGGCCGCCGTGAAGCTTTACCTGAAAAAGGAAGCCAAGGCTCCGGACGGCCCTTTGACGAAATCCTGAATCCGCGGCATACTCGAACTCCCCCCCATCACGTACACGCAAGGAGTCTTCGTATGGCTTCGTTCGAGGAAAAACTCGCGGCAGCGGGCGTGCGAGTGCCGGAGGTCTACCTGCCCGCCCGAGGCGCGGACTGGGCGGCCTGGGCCGTCGTCGCCTGCGATCAGTATTCCAGCGAGCGGGAGTATTGGGAGGGAGTGAAGGGGCGCGTCGGGGCGGCCCCCTCGACCTTGAACCTCATCTTCCCGGAGTGCTACCTGGAAGATCCCGACAAGGACGAGCGCATCCAGCGCATCCAGGCGGCCATGCGGGATTACCTGGACCGGGGCGTCCTGGAGAGCGCCGGGGAGGGGTTCCTCCTCGTGGAGCGCCGCACCCCTTTCGAGGGCGAACCCCGAAAGGGCCTTGTGATCGCCGTGGACCTGGAGAGGTACGAGTACGGAAAAGGCTCCTCCTCCCTGATCCGCCCGACCGAGGGCACCATCGTGGAGCGCCTGCCCCCGCGCATGAAAATCCGCCGGGGAGCCCCCCTGGAGCTTCCGCACATCATGCTCCTGATCGACGATCCGGACCGCACGGTCATCGAACCCCTGTACGCGGCCCGGGAATCCCTGGCAAAGGTCTACGACTTCGAGCTCATGACCGGTTCCGGGCATGTGCGAGGCTGGCAGGTAGCCGGAGTAGCCGCCCTTTCTCCGATCGCGGACGCCCTGTCCCGCCTGGCCGATCCGGCGGCGTACTCTAGGAAGTACGGGAAAGACGGGGTACTGCTGTTCGCGGTGGGAGACGGCAACCACTCCCTGGCCACCGCCAAGGCGGTTTGGGAGGAGATCAAGAAAGCCGACTCCGGCAGGCCCGGGATCGACCGCCATCCCGCCCGCTGGGCCCTGGTGGAGCTGGTCAACATCTACGACGAAGGCCTGCCCTTCCACCCCATCCACCGGGTGCTTTTCCAGGCCGATGAAAAGACTTTCCTGAGGGAGCTGGCCCAGGGAGGGAACTGCTCGATCGAGGAAGCCGCCCGGCCCGCGGCCCTGGCCGCCGTGGACGAGGGAGCCGCGGAGCATCGCTTTGCCCTGATGAGCTCCGGAGCGACCCGGCTGGTCCGCTTCCCGCGGCCCCGGGCCAACCTGGCTGCCGGCACCATCCAGGAGTTCCTGGACGGCTACCTTGCGCGGCACCCCGGGACCGGGATCGACTACATCCACGGTCGGGAGAGTCTTGCGACCCTGGCGGGCAGGCCCGGAAACCTGGGGATCTATCTGCCCCCCATCGACAAGTCCGGCTTCTTCGGCACCGTAATCCGGGACGGGGTCATGCCCAGGAAGACCTTCTCCATGGGCGAGGCGCCGGAGAAGCGCTTTTATATCGAGGCCCGGAAGATACTGCCGTAGGGGCCGTCCTTGACACTCCACATCGGCATGGTAAGATGGATCGATCAATGGAAGAACTATCCGTTCTCGGAGACGGGCCCCGGGCAATCGGCACAGCGTCGGCCCGACGCGGCCGCCCCGATCGGCTGTCTTCCGGCGATCGGCTTCACGTACGGAACCCCAGGAGGTTTTCATGGTTATCCTGCTTGCGGACGCCTTTCTCCCGGACCTGCCGAAGCGCCTTGCGGCCTTCGGCGAGGTCACCCAGGACATGGGGCGGGTAGGGGAGGCGGAGATCATGATCGTCCGGTCCAAGACCAAGGTCGGGAAGGACGTGATAGACAAGGCACCGAAACTTAAATTCGTCATCCGGGGCGGCGTCGGGGTGGACACCATCGACGTGCCCTACGCCGAGTCGAAGAAGATCAAGGTCACGAACACCCCGGAGGCCTCCAGCGTGGCCGTGGCGGAGCTGGCTTTCTCCATGATGCTGGCCCTGGCTAGCCGGATCTGCGAGGCCGACGCCTCGATGAAACAGGGCAAGTGGATCAAGAAGGATCTGGAGAGGACGGAACTGCTCGGCAAGACCCTGGGCCTCGTGGGGATCGGCCGCATCGCCCGGGAGGTCGCGATCCGCGCCAAGGCCTTCGGCATGGAGGTCATCGCCTTCGACAAGTTCGTACCCAAGAGCGACGTCGCGAAGATGGTATCCTTGGCTGAGATCTGGGCGAAGTCGGATTACATCTCCCTCCACGTACCCCTCACGGACGAGACCAAGGGGATGATCGCCGCCGCCGCCATCGCCAAGATGAAGAAGGGTGTCCGCATTGTGAACACCTGCCGGGGCCAGGTCGTGTCCGAGAATGACGTCGCGGCGGCCCTCGCCGACGGCCGGCTGGGCGGCTACGCGGCGGATGTGTTCTATTCGGAACCCCCCGAGGGCTCGCCCCTGCTATCCGCGCCTCGTACGGTGCTGGCGCCCCATATCGGGGCTTCCACGGAGGAGAACCTGGCCCGCCTGGGGGACTGCATCGTGGATCGGATGAAGGAATACAAGAAGTAAAGGAGCCACCAATGAAACGAGTCATCAACTACAGCGCCGGACCCGCGGCCATCCCCGTCGAGGTCCTCGAACAGGCCCGGGACGAGATGCTCGACTGGAACGGAACCGGCTGCTCCGTCATGGAGGTGTCGCACCGAGGCAAGGAGTACGACGCCCTCCACATGGAAACCATGGACCTGTTCCGTCAGATCGCCGGACTCGGCAAGGAGTACGAGGTCCTGTTCTGCACCGGCGGGGCGAGCACCCAGTTCCTCATGCTGCCCATGAACTACCTGGGCCCGGGAAAGGAAGCGGACTACGTCGTGACCGGGAACTGGTCCAAGGGGGCGATCAAGGAGGCCAAGCGCTTCGGCAAGATCACCTTCCCCGCCAACATGGAGCTCGAGGGAGAGCGTTTCGTCGCCATCCCCAGGCAGGGGGATCTCAAGCTCAACCCTGCGGCCGAGTACGTGCACTACACCAGCAACAACACCGTCGAAGGCACCGAGTGGCACTACATCCCCGACGTGAAGGGCAAGCCCCTGGTCTGCGACATGTCCTCGGACATCTTCAGCCGCCCCCTGGACTTCTCCAAGTTCAGCCTGTTCTACGCGGGGGCCCAGAAGAACCTCGGCCCCTCGGGGGTCACGGTCGTGGCGGTACGGGAAGATTACCTGGCCAAGGCCCACGACGACCTGCCCACCATGATGTCCTACAAGGTCTTCAAGGACAAGTTCTCCATGCACAACACCCCGCCCTGCTTCTCCATCTACATCCTCAACCTGGTGCTCAAGTGGCTCAAGAAGAACGGCGGACTTGAGGGGATGGGCAAGGTGAACGAGGCGAAACAGAAGCTGCTGTATTCCGCCGTCGACGGATCCAAGGGCTACTTCCGGGGACTTGCGGACGTCGATTCCCGCTCCTGGATGAACATCGATTTCAAGCTTCCCAACCCCGAACTGGACGACAAGTTCGTCAAGGAGGCCAAGGCGGCGGGGATCATTCAGACCAAGGGGTACCGGAGCATGGGCGGCATCCGCCTGTCCGCGTACAACGCGGTGAGCCTGAAGGACGTCCAGACGACCGTGGGATTCATGCAGGACTTCATGAAGAAGAACCCGGCGTAGGAAGGCCTTCGGTCGGGCTGGTCCGCCCGATCGCGAAGGGGCGCCCGGGCGAATCCGGGCGCCCCGATCATTTCCGGATCCGCGCCCGCAGCTCGTCGATGCGGCCGCGCAGGCGCTCGGTCTCCTCCTTGACGGCCTGGACGAAGGGGTTGACCTCCGCGGAACCGCAGACGGCGCGCATCTCTTCGGGATTCCGGAAGGTGGCCCGGCGGAAGGGGTTGGAGTAATCCTTGGCGCGGCTCAGGTAGACCTGCTCCTCCACGTACCGGGTGCCCTCGTCCAGGAGGTCCAGGGCCCGGCCCAGTTCCCGGCGGCCGATGGCCTTCCATCCCTCCAGGTCCCGGAGGCCGGCCCAGGCGTGCCGGGCCTTGTCCGCGGGATACTCCGCGGCCAATTCGTCGTACGCCGCGTGAACCTCGGCCCAGGATGCCGTTTCCCCGGATCGTATGCGCTCCGCGAGGCTCTCGACCCTGCGGGCGGGGGTCACCTGGCCGCCCAGGTTCTCCCAGTCACGCTCCCGCGGGCCCTCCAGGGCTTCCGCCGCGTCCTCCACCGTCATGCCGGGGCGGGCCTCGAAGTACGCCAGGATCTCCCGGACGGCGTACCAGTGCAGCATCCGGCGGTAGGCCTTCCAGGCCCGGCCGGGCTTGAGGACCACGACGGGGCGGGTGGAGTTTTCCGCCCCGTAGGCGTGGACGGAGACGCGGCCGTCCTCGGGGCCGGAGAGGAAGGCCCGTCCCCGCTCCCGCAGGGCGTCGGACCCCAGGACCGAGGCGTCCCCTTTCTCCGCCAGAACGGCCGCCGTGCCCGCCCATTCCTCCAGGAGCATCCGGGCCCGGAACATCTCCTCCGCCGTGTCCGGCGCGAAGGGCGAGAATTCGACGGTCTGGGCCTTGGTGAGCCGCCGGTCCCGGGATATGAACTTCGACTCGTTCCGCATGAGTGCGTAGAGGTTGTACATCCACCAGTATGCGGGGATCAGTTCGATCCGGTCCTTGGCGGGGTTCTCGTTGACCAGGCAGAAGGGCAGGGGGATGTCCAGCTCGTGGGGGTAGTCACCCTTGGACAGGAGCACGTAGGAGGCGAAGCGGCAGGAGTGCTTGAGGGAGGTGGAAAGCCCCGGCCAGAACCCGCGGCCCGCCTCGATCTCCCCGTCGTTGGCCCGGGAGTTGTGGTTGGACCCGATGGTGCAGCCCGCGGCCAGGTTGGACTGGCCCTTGACCACGCTGGCTATCAGGAAGCTGGTGTTGTGGTGCTGTTCGTGGGCCGGAAAGATCAGGTTGTTGAGGAGTTCGCAGCAGGAGACGGTGGAGTTGTCCCCCAGGACCGAGTGGATCAGTCGCGCCCCGTACTTGAGGGCCGAGTTGTTGCCCATCACGAACCGTATGGCCTTGATCCCGTAGAAAGCCCGGCAGCCGAATCCCACGATCCCGTTCACCATCTCCACGCCCTCGCCGATCTGGGTGCGCTCGGCGTCGCTGGAGTTGATCGTGATGTTCTTGAGCTTGTTGGCGCCCTTGACGTAGGCGCTCTCCCCGATGAGGGCGTCCTTGATGATGCGGTTGTGCTTGAGCACGCTTCCCGCGCCGATCCGGCCGTACCGGCCCCGGCGGGTGTCGAAGGCCGCCTGGGTCAGGGCCTTGAACCGCTCCTGCAGGACGGCGTCGTCCCTCCGCTTGGCCCAGAGCCAGGCGTCGGCGCAGATCATCCCGTCGAAGGGCAGGACGGAGCGGCCCCCGGCCTCGTTCATCAGGTCGACCCAGACCCGGACGGACTCCTCCTCCCCCTCCATCACGATCCCGTTGCCGAACTTGGCGTGGTTCGTGGCGTGTATCTCGTTGTTGTTCAAGAGGATGCAGGAATCCCCGATCTGGTAGTGGGCGATGTAGTCGCAGTCATGGACCGCGCAGAAGTCCCCGATGTCGCAGGAGACGATCCGGCTGTCCGTGATGCCCGCGGGGGTCTCCAGGTCGTGGTGGGACAGGACCCTCCGCTCCAGGCGGCCGATCCGCACAAGGCCCGCGAAGTCGCTGCCCCGGATCAGTTCCGGGACGAAGGGGTCCCGGACCAGTATCCGCGACCAGTCGGTGCAGGTGTTCCCGTTCCGCGCCAGGGTTTCGATCTCCGGGGCCCGGAGGGGACGGTAGGAGTCCAGGGGCTTGTCCAGCTGGGAATTACGGATATGGTACTCGTCGGCGCCGGGGGGCAGGAGCTCGGGAGGGACGAAATTTATTCCGTATTCTGCCTCGTCGAACAGGGTGATATCGTTCATGCCGGAAGTGTAGCGCGAAAGCCTGCGCCTGAGAAGCGAACCCCGAACCCTCCAGTTGACAAAGAAAGCCCCTCCGGGACATGGTAAGCCATGTCGGTTCCCGAAACCCTGGCCGAAGATCCCATCGCGGTGGACGTGGAAAAGGCCGCGTACGAGATATTCCCCCTCCTCGTCCAGGCCGAAAACCGGGTCCTCCGGGAGCAGTACGCCATCGCCTTCGCGAACATCCTGGGCAACCCCGGCGAGTTCTACACCATCGTTTCGGGATCCAGGGGCGAGCGGCTGGTCCACATCGAGCGGCTGCTGCACGCCTTCCGGGAGAACGTGGAACTCCTGATCCGCAAGACCTGGGTGGAAAAGCACGACGAGAAGCGCAAGGAAAAGGTCCACGAGGACCTGCAGGTCTTCGTGCAGGAGTTCCAGTCCGGGGCCGTGCGCAAGGCCTTCCCGCACTTCCTGAGCCTTTCCCTGGGCATCGCGCGCCTCCTGTTCGGAGCCCAGGCCCAGGCCTCGGATTTCCTCGAGTACACCTTCCGTATCGACCCCAAGCTGGGGGTCTTCTACTGGTTCGTGGGCCGGCTCAAGGAGCAGGAATCCGCGGAAGCCGCGGAGGAGCTCTGGACCCTGGAGCTGCTTCTGGGGATTTTCGCGCTGGCCTCGTTCTGATGTCCGGACCGGGAGCCCTTCGATCCGTCCGTCTGGACGACGAGGAAGGGGTCCTCGTCATCCTCGACCAGGCCCTCCTGCCGAATGAAACCGTCTTTCTAAGGCTCTCGGACCCGGAGGATATCCGGAAGGCCATCTACGGCCTCCGTGTCCGGGGCGCCCCGGCCATCGGGATAGCCGCGGCCTTCGGCGCCT
>JBFZER010000091.1:0-12529 GCA_041306765.1 Spirochaetota bacterium
TCCCTGCGCAAGTTCTTTCACGTTTGAGAACCCTGCAATAGACCGGGTCTATTGACATTTTCTCTCGTTTCTTGTAGTTTATTCTCACATCGACGCAGGGTAGAGCAGTTGGCAGCTCGTCGGGCTCATAACCCGGAGGTCGTAGGTTCGAGTCCTACCCCTGCTATAGAAGAGGCTACGCTAAGGCGTGGCCTCTTTTTATTTTCGGAGAGGTGGGCAGGACTCGAACCGAGCTTGCGAGCGAAAGGCAAGTCCTGCTCCTGATCTAGAAATCGTGCTATTACCGAACGGGAATAGCGCCGACCAGAATATAAGATATTACCGATCGGGAATTTATTCGGATAATTTGACTTGATATTACCGATCGGGAATAGTATAATCCATAGCATGGATACTGTCTTGCATGATGTGTCCGACATGGGAGCGCTCCTGAGGGCTCGACGGAAGGCCCTCGGATTCACTCAAGCCAGAGTCGCGGCCCTCTGCGGTACCGGTGTTCGATTCATCTCCGATCTCGAAAACGGCAAGCCGCGGATTGAGCTTCAAAAAGCATTCGACGTGGCGTCCGCCCTGGGTGTGGACTTGATCGCCAGGATTCGCGGAGCCGCGGGATGAGGCTCGCGGTACGTCAGTACGAGCGCTTGGTCGGCTGGCTCGAATCGACGGCGGATCGGGGGATACTCTTCCATTACGATGCGGCGTACCTCCGGAACCCGGGAGCCCGGGTCTTATCCCAGTCCCTGCCCCTCCAGGAGCATTCCTTCCCACAGGCCCAGGCTCTGCCGTTCTTCGCGGGGCTCCTGCCGGACGGCGACCTGCGGCGGCGCGTCGCCGACTGGCTTCATATTTCTGAAAGCTCCACCCTGCGCCTCCTGGACGCTCTGGGTGGCGAGTGCGCCGGGACTGTGAGCCTTCAACGGATGGAGGACGAGGGAACGACGGGTGATGGCCTCGTAGGCCCGGGTTATGAGGAATTGGAATCCGGGACCTTGGAAGCCATGATTCGGGATGCCGAGCGTCTTCCCCTGCTGGCTCCCCGAGGAGGCGCCCGGCTCTCCCTCGCGGGCGCCCAGGAGAAAATCCCCCTGCTCCGGCGGGGGGGGTGCTGGTTCAGGCCCCTGGGAGGAGCCGTTTCGAGCCACATCCTAAAACCGGCATCCCCTCTCTTTCCCGACATCGTGGCGAACGAATTCGCGTGTATGCGTCTTGCGGGAGCCCTGGGGCTGCCGGTTCCACCGGTAGAAATGGAAATGATCGGCCGTCCCGTGCTCATTGTGGAACGCTACGACCGGACGCGAGGTCCCGACGGTTCCATTATTCGGATCCACCAGGAGGACTTCTGTCAGGCCCTGGGAATCCTTCCGGATCGCAAGTACCAGTCGGACGGTGGACCCGGTTTCGAGGACATAGCCCGCCTGATACGGAGGGTCTGTACGACCCCGCTTGCCGACCTGGAGCTCTTGATCGACATCGCCGTGTTCAACCTGCTGGCGGGCAACTGTGACGCCCACGGCAAGAACTTCTCCTTGCTCTACCGCGAGGGGAAAACCGATCTGGCACCCTTCTATGACCTGGTATCCACGATGCTCTGGCCGGGATTGGAAACCGAGCTTTCCATGCGGTTCGGTCGGGAATTCCGGATCGAGAAGCTGGGTTCCGCGGATCTGGATGCCTTTGCGGCCGACATCGGGGTTAAGCCCCTCCTTGTGCGGGAACGGACGGATGCTTTGATCAAAAGCGCCTCCTCGGAATGGGATGCGGTCATGGCTCTACCGGAACTCGAGGGCAGCAAGGAGTTGGTCGGCCGAATCCGAGAGGGGTGGGAATCCAGAGGACGAATGCTATCCGCGAGGAGCTGATCCTGTGGAGTCGAGTACTCCGAATACAGCAAAAATGTATGTATTCGTCATCGCGTTGGCGAGTCCAACCCCCGCCAAATCAAGCTGACAAACCACGCGGGACCGGTTACGATGCTCTTCGGCGGCCCGGAGATTCGATTTCTCCGGCGAGGTGTCCGGCATGAAGATGAACTACATCGTCCTGTACGTCTTCCAGGGCGGCAGGGCCCACAGCCTGGTCTGCGGGGCCATGGCGGACGGATTCCCGGCCCTGAAGCCCGACTACGAGAAGGTCATCGCCTCGGCGCGGATGGAGTAGACGGCAGGATCCCTTGCGCCCCCGGGCCGTCCCGGGGTACCCTTTGGTTTATCCATGCTTTAGGAGGCTCCCATGCCCGGTCTCTTGCCCGACGTCGACCCCGACGGCCTGCTCGAATACTCCGTCGTCTATACGGACAGGTCCGTGAACCACATGTCCAAGCTCTTCCAGGGTGCGATGCGGGACATATCCCGCATCATGAAGGACGTCTACAAGGCACGCTCCGCGATCATCGTGCCCGGGAGCGGGACCTTCGGCATGGAGGCCGTGGCCCGGCAGTTCGCCACGGGGAAAAAGTGCCTGGTCATCCGGAACGGACTGTTCAGCTTCCGGTGGAGCCAGATCTTCGAGGCGGGCCGGATCCCAGCCCTGGAGGCGGTGCTGAAGGCCCGGCGGACCTCGGAAGCCCCGGAGTCCCCCTTCGCTCCGTTCCCGATCGAGGAGGCTGTCGAAACCATCCGGCGGGAGAAGCCGGACCTGGTCTTCGCCCCCCACGTGGAAACCTCCTCGGGGATGATCCTGCCGGACGACTATGTCCGCGCCCTTGCGGAGGCCGTGCACGCCCACGGGGGCATGCTGGTCCTGGACTGCGTGGCCTCCGGGGCGATGTGGGTTGACATGAAGGCCCTGGGCATCGACATCCTGGTCACGGCCCCCCAGAAGGGCTGGAGCGGACAGCCCTGCTGCGGCATGGTGGCCCTGGGCGAGACCGCCCGGGCGCGCATCGACTCCACGACCGGCACCAGCTTCGCCTGCGACCTCAAGAAATGGCTGGAGATCATGGAAACCTACGAGGCCGGGAAGCACGCCTACCACGCCACCCCCCCGACGGACTCCCTGATCGCCCTTCGGAACGTGATGAAGGAGATGGAGGACTTCGGCTTCGGGAAGGCCCGGGCGGCCCAGGCGGAACTCGGGCGCGCCGTCCGCTCCCTCCTGGCCTCCAAGGGCTTCAAGAGCGTGGCGGCCCCGGGCTTCGAGGCCCCGGGGGTGGTGGTCTGCTACACCTCGGACCCGGACATCCAATCCGGAAAGAAGTTCCTGGACCTGGGGATGCAGGTGGCCCCGGGCGTGCCCCTCAAGTGCGACGAACCCGCGGACTACCGCAGTTTCCGGGTGGGCCTGTTCGGCCTGGACAAGCTGGGGAACGTGGAACGGACCGTCCGGACCTTCGAAGGAGTCCTGGAGCGGGCGCTGGGAAGGTAGTCCTCGCCGACCGATCCCCGCGCCTCCGCCGTTTCCCGTTGCCAGCTCCGGTCTGAATGGATACCTTATTCCTCATGTCAATTATCATGGAGGCCTCGGGCCTCCGGAAACGGTACGGCTCGGTTCAGGCTGTGGACGACGTCTCCCTGGCCATCGAGGAAGGAAGCTGTCTGGGCATCCTCGGCCCCAACGGGGCGGGCAAGACCACCACCATCGAAATGATGGAGGGGATCCTCGCCCCGGATGCCGGCACCATCCTCTACCGGGGCAAGCCTCTGGGCCGGGATTTCAAGCGAAACGTCGGAATCCAGTTCCAGACTACGGCTCTCCCGGAGTTCATCACCGTCCGGGAGACCTTGCAGTTGTTTTCCTCCTTCTACCCGGCCCCCCGCCCCTTGGAGGAGGTCGTCGAACTCTGCTCCCTGGCGGACATCCTGGACCGGGACAACCGGAAGCTCTCGGGAGGCCAGAGACAGAGGATGCTCCTGGCCCTGGCCATAGTCCCCCGGCCGGACATCGTCTTCCTGGACGAGCCGACCACGGGCCTGGATCCCCAGGCCCGACGGAACTTCTGGGACCTCCTGGGGGGGATCAAGGCGGAGCACGCCACCGTCGTACTCACGACCCACTACATGGATGAGGCCCAGGCGCTCTGCGACGAGGTGGCCATCATGGACCACGGAAAAATCCTGGAGCGCGGAAGCCCCGGCAGGCTCCTGGCCCGGCACTTCAAGGGAGCCCTGGTCCGGATACCCAGGGGCTGCCTGGACGGCCCGATCCCGGGCTCGGGGAAGATGGTCGCGGACCACCTGGAGATCCAGTCCGAAAACCTCGACGGCACGATGCGGGAACTGCTGGCCGCGGGGATCAACCTGGAGGGACTTTCCATCCACAAGCCCGACCTCGAGGATCTCTTCATCGAGCTCACCGGCTCCTCGCTCCGAACCTAGGAAGGATCGCTATGAAACAGTTCTGGGCCATGGTATACGCCCGCACGATGGAGTTCGTCCGGGACCGGGGGACCTTCTTCTGGAATCTTCTCTTCCCCGTGGTACTGGTTCTCGGATTCTCCTTCGCCTTCTCCGGCGACGGCGGGGCGCTGTTCAAGGTCGGGATCCTGGGTTCGCCGCCCGCCGCGGCAGAGGGCTCAGAGTCCTTCCTGGCCATCGAGCAGGCGGAGCTCATCCCCTATTCCACAGACTCCCGGGGCGGGTCCCTGGACAAGCTCCGCCGCCACGAGCTGGACCTGGTCCTGGACTTCGATTCGGGAAGCTTCTATCTGAACGCCCAGGGCAGGAACGCCACCCTGCTCCGAAGGCTCCTCCGTGCGGACCCGTTCCTCTCCGGCTTCCGGGAACAGACCGTCCGGGGCGATCCCATCCGCTACGTCGACTGGCTGGTTCCCGGGGTCATCGGGATGAACATCATGTTCTCCTGCCTCTTCGGGGTGGGTTTCGTGATCGTCCGGTACCGGAAGAACGGGGTCCTCAAGCGTCTCAAGGCTACGCCGGTGTCGGCCCTCGGGTTCGTTTCCGCCCAGGCCCTCTCCCGGTTCCTCATCGTGATACTCACCAGCGTGGCGGTCTTCGCCGGCACGAACGCCATCCTCCGGTTCCGGATGGAAGGCTCCTGGCTGCTATTGCTCGGGATCGCGGCTCTCGGGATCGTCAGCATGGAAGCCCTGGGCCTGGTGTTCGCCGCGCGGTTCCGGAGCGAGGAGCTGGTCAGCGGGCTCATGAACCTGGTGACCCTGCCAATGCTGGCCCTGTCCGGGGTGTTTTTCTCCCTGGAAGGGTCCCCGGCCATCCTGCGGACCGTATCCCGGGCCCTGCCCCTCACCCACGTCATCCAGGCCGCCCGGGGGGTCATGCTGGAGGGAGCGGGGCTGGTCCAGACCGTTCCCCACCTTCTGTTCCTGGCCGTCTTCAGCGCCGCGGCCCTGGCTGCGGCCGCCGCCCTCTTCAAGTGGGAGTAGGCCCCGGGCGGTCGTGACGCCGGTTCAGTTCGCCTCTTCCGCCCCGGGACCCGCGATCCCCTCCGCCCGCACGGAGCAGACCTTGAGCTCCGGGATCTTGGCGTGGGGATCCAGGGCGGTGCCTGTCAGGATGTTGGCCGCGGCCTCGGCGTAGTGGAAGGGCACGAAGACCGTGTCCGGACGTATCGCTTCGGAAACCCGGGCGGCAAGGTCTATTGAGCCCCGCCGGGTAGAAAGCCGAAGGAGTCCGCCGTGGACCACCCCGGCCCGGGCGGCGGCCTCGGGGTGCAGTTCCGCATAGGCCTGTCCGGCCAGGATCGAAAGGCCGGGCTCCCGCCCGGTCATGGTCCGGGTGTGGTATTGGTAGAGGTTCCGGCCCGTGGTGAGGATCAGGGGGTAGTCCCCGTCCGGTTCCTCCGCGGGCGGCCTCCATCGGTACGGGATGAAACGTCCGAGTCCCCGGGTGAACCGCCCCGTGTGCAGGATGGGTGTGCCCGGGTGGTCCGGAGCCGGGCAAGGCCACTGCAGACCCCCGCCTTCCAGTCGGTCCCAGGACATGCCCGCGTACTGGGGCGTCAGGCGGGCCAGCTCCGCGAAGACCCCCGCCCCCGTCCGGTCGGCCTGAGGCAGCCCTGCCCGCGACAGGAGGTCCGCCAGGATGTCCAGGTCCTCCCGGGCCCGGCCGGGGGGCGGGACGGCCTTGCGCACCCGCTGGACCCGGCGTTCGGTGTTCGTGAAGGTGCCGTCCTTTTCCGCGAAGCATGCCGCAGGCAGGACCACGTCCGCCAGGGCCGCCGTCTCGGTCAGGAATATGTCCTGGACCACCAGGAACTCCGCCGCCGCCAGGGCCTCCCGGACATGGCCGATGTCCGGGTCGGAGACCAGGGGATTCTCTCCCATGATGTAGAGGAATCCGATATGGCCCGACTCGGCGGCCCGGATCATTTCGGTCACCGTGAGCCCCGGCTCGGCCGGAGGCTCCCGGCCCCAGACCGCCGCGGCCGCGGCCCGGGCCGCGGGATCGGAGACCTTGCGGTACCCCGGGAGGACGTCCGGCAGGGCCCCGACATCGCAGGCTCCCTGGACGTTGTTCTGGCCCCGGAGGGGGTTGATCCCGCAGCCCGGCCTGCCGAGCTTGCCGCAGGCCAGGGCCAGGTTCGAGAGGGCCATGACTCCCTCGGTGCCCGCGGTATGCTGGGTGACCCCCATGGCATAGTAGATCCCCGCGGCCCGCGCTTCGGCGTAGATCCGGGCCGCCCGGCGGATGTCCCCGGCGTCCACTCCGCAGATCCCCGCTGCCTCCTCGGGGGTGCAGGAACGCACGGCGGCGGCCCACTCCTCGAAACCCTCGGTCCGCTCGGCGATGAAGGGGAGATCCGCGAGGCCCTCCTCCAGGATCGCGCAAGCCATGGCGTTGTAGAGGGCCACGTTGGTGCCGGGCTTCAGGGGCAGGTAGACCTCGGCTTCCGCCGCCAGCTCGATGCGCCGCGGGTCCGCGACGATCAGGCGGGCGCCCCGCCGGCCGGCCCGCTTGATCCGGGTCCCGATGACGGGGTGGGTCTCGGTGGTGTTGGAGCCGGTGACGAAGATCGCGTCCTGGATGTCGATCTCGTCGATCGAGTTGGTCATGGCCCCGGAACCCAGGGTGGCGGCCAGGCCCGCCACGGTCGATGCGTGGCAGAGCCGGGCGCAGTGGTCCACGTTGTTGGTCCCCGCTCCCGCCCGGAAGAGTTTCTGGAACAGGTAGTTCTCTTCGTTCGTGCACCGCGCCGAGGCCAGTCCGGCGACCCCGTCCGGCCCCAGGCGGTCCAGGGTCGACCGGAGCCGCCCGGCCACGAGGTCCAGGGCTTCCTCCCAGGACGCCTCGACCAGCTCGCCGTCCCGGCGCACCAGGGGGACCGTGAGGCGGTCAGGATGCCCGATGAAGTTGTGGGCGAAGCGTCCTTTCACGCAGAGGCGGCCCCGGTTGGAGGGTCCGTCCGCCGGCACCGCCCCGACGACTTTGCCGCCCGCGACCAAAAGCTCGAGCTGGCAGCCAACGCCGCAGTAGGAGCAGACGGTCCGCACCCTCCGGTCCAGGTACATCGCCCCGGCCCAGGAACCGTCCTTGGGCCTCAGGGCCCCGGTCGGGCAGACGGCGACGCAGGAGCCGCAGGACACGCAGAGGCTGTCCGAAAGGAGATCCCCGAACCCCGGGGCAACGCTGGACCGGCAGCCCCGGTCCGCCAGGGTGTACACGTCGGAGCATTGGATCTCCCCGCAGATGCGGACGCACTTGCCGCAGAGGATACAGCGGTTCGGATCCAGGGTGAAGAAGGGGTTGGAGTCGTCGACCGGGAACCCGGAGCGCTCGATCCCGCTGGGGACCTTCTCGAGCCCGTGCCTCGAAGCCAGCTCGTGGAGGCGGCAGGCGCCGCTGTGCTTGCAGTTGATGCAGTCCGCGGGGTGCTCCGCAAGGATCATCTCCAGCACCGCCTTTCGGAGAAAGAAGACCTCCTCGGAATCGGTGCGAATCGCCATGCCCTCGGCGGCCGTCAGGGTGCAGGCTGTGGAACAGCCCGTCCGGGAGCCCTCCACCTCGACCATGCAGACCCGGCAGCCTCCGTAGCCCTCGAGCCCCTCGATATGGCACAGCGTGGGGATGTCGATGCCCGCGGCCCGGGCGGCTTCGAGCACCGTCGCGCCCTCGGGGACGGAAAGGGATCTGCCGTTCAGGGTGAACGTGATCATAGAGAAAAGAGTATGTAGGGAATCCGTGGATATTACAAGGAGGGTCGGCCTCCCGGGGCGCCGGATGCCCTCCGGAACCCCCCGAGAGTTGCGCCGCGACCTTCACCGGCCTACAATGGAAGGGCGGACCTCCCGGTTCACCCGCGCCGGTCCGCTGAGTCCCCGCGGGCAAGGAGGCCCATGCCGTCGAATTCCGGAACCATCCTCCTCGTGGAGGACGAAGCCCTCATCGCCCTGGCCGAGTCCCGGATCCTGGAAAAGGAAGGGTATTCGGTCCTCCGGGCCGGTTCCGGGGAGGAGGCGGTGGAGATCGCCTCCTCGAACCCCGGTATCGACCTGGTGCTCATGGACGTGGATCTGGGCCCCGGCATGGACGGCACCCGGGCCGCACGCCGGATCCTCGAAAGCCGGGATGTCCCTATCCTATTCCTCTCCTCCCACGTGGAGCCCGAAGTTGTGGCCAGAACGGAGGCCGTCACCTCCTACGGGTACGTGGTCAAGAATTCCGGGACCATGGTCCTGCTCGCCTCCATCAAGATGGCCTTCCGCCTGCGCGAGTCCAACCGCAAGGCCGCCCTCAGCGCCCGCCGGTTCGAGGCCGTGTCGGGCACCACCATGGAGGGATTCTGGATCTCCGACTCCGAGGGCCGCATCCTGGAAGTCAACCGGGCCTATTCCCGGATGACGGGCTATAACCGTGAGGAACTGCTGGGCATGCGCATATCCGACCTGGAGGCCGTACTGGACGAGACGGCCATCCGGGAGGAGATCCTCCGGATACGGCAGCTCGGTTCGGGCCGCTTCGAAACCCGGCACCGGGCCAAGGACGGCCGGACGATCGATGTGGAGGTGAACGCCACGGACGTGCCCGACCAGGGGTTCACGATCTGCTTCCTCCGGGACATCACGGAGCTGAAGCGGGCCGAGGAGGCCCTTCGGCTGAACGAGGCCCGTCTTGAGGGTCTCCTCCGACTGAGCCGCATGACGGACGCCCCGATCGACGTCCTGGCGAAGCAGGCCATGGAGGAGGCGGTCCGGCTCACCCGCAGCAAAATCGGATACGTGGCCTTCGTCAGCGAGGACGAGGCCGTCCTGACCATGCACGCCTGGTCGGAGGAGGCCCTGCGGGAATGCGCGGTCAGCGACAAGCCGCTCGTCTACCCCGTGGCGTCCACGGGACTCTGGGGCGAAGCGGTGCGCCAGAGGCGGGCGGTGATCACCAACGACTACGGTTCCGAGAATCCCTGGAAACGGGGCCTGCCCCCGGGCCATGTGCCCCTGTTCCGCCACATGAACGTGCCCGTCTTCGACGGGAACCGCATCGTCGTGGTGGCGGGGGTCGCGAACAAGGCGGCGGACTACGACGAGTCCGACGTGCGCCAGCTTTCCCTGCTGATGACCGAGATGTGGCGGATGGTCCAGCACAAGCGGACGGAGGATCTGCGGCGGGAGCGTGAGCAGTACTCCGAGATTCTCAACCGCATGACCGCGGAAATGCTCGAACGGGGGACTCCCGAAGACCTGTACAGGTACATCGTCCGATGCATGGAGGAGCGCTACCCGAACACGGTGATCCTGTTCATCTCGATCGACGAGAAGGAGGGCCAAACCCGGCTCGAAAGCGTGGCCGGCCTGGAGCGGAATCTCCTGCTGCGGGCCCTGGACCTGATCGGCTACGATCCGGTGGGACGGACCTACCGCCTGGTGACGACCCACGACGAGTACTTCCGTTCCGGCCGCCTCCTCCCCTTCCGAGGAGGGCTCGCGGAATTCTGCGCGGGCCAGTTCCCGGAGCCGGCGGCCCGGGCCGTGGAGAAGCTCCTGGGACTGCGGCGGATCTACACCATCGGCCTCAACAAGGACCGATCCCTCCTGGGAGCCCTGCACTTCCTCACATTCCGGGGAACGGAGATCCGGGACGCGGAATTCGTCGAAGCCTTCGTGCGCCAGGCCGGCCTCGTCCTCCGACAGAAGGCCGCGGAGGCGGAGGCGCGGGTGTCGGAGAACCGGATCCGGACCCTCTCGGACAACCTTCCCGGCGGCATCGTCTACCAGGTGGATTTCGGGCTCGCGAACCGGGAACGGCGCTTCACCTACATCAGCGGGGGCGTCGAAAAACTGCACGGAGTGTCCGCGGAAGAGGTCCTGGCGGATCCCGCCGTCCTGTACGGCCAGTTCCCCGAGGAGGAGCGCCTGAAGATAGCCTCCCTGGAGGACGAGGCGCTCCGGAGCATGTCCAGGTTCTACGTAGAAGCCCGCTTCCGAAAGCCCGACGGGACCGATCGCTGGGGGCTCCTGTCCTCCATGCCCCGCAGGCTGCCGAGCGGCCACGTGCTCTGGGACGGGATCGAGATCGACATCACGGAGCTCAAGAAGGCCGAGGAGAATTCCGCCCGGCTCCTCCGCGAAAAGGAGCTCGTCCTCAAGGAAGTCCATCACAGGATCAAGAACAACCTGGGGGCCGTGGAGAGCATGCTTCGTCTCCAGGCGGATCTCCGGAAGGATCCCGGGATGCGGGAGATCCTCCAGGACGCCGCGGGCCGGGTGGTCAGCATGGAGGTCCTCTACGACAAGCTGTACCGGACCGGGGACTTCGGGGAGCTCTCCGTCCGGGAGTACCTGGAGACCCTCCTGCCCGAGATCATCCGGTGCCATGCCCGGTCGGAGAGCATACGGCCGGAGGTGAAAGCGGAGGACTTCCGGCTGGGCGCGAAGACCCTCTCCGCCCTGGGCATCCTCCTCTATGAACTGGTCAACAACGCCCTGAAGCACGCCTTCGAAGGCCGGACGGAGGGCACGATCCGGGTTTCCGCCTCCCGGTCCGGGGACCGGGTCCGAGTCGTCCTGGCGGACGACGGGATCGGGCTTCCGCCTTCGGTGACCCTGGACAACTCCTCGGGCTTCGGCATGCGGCTGGTGGGGATGCTGGTGGAACAGCTGGGGGGCGGAATCCGGGTGGAACGGGACGGAGGGACCCGGTTCGTACTGGAGTTCCCGGAGAAACCGTCCACCCGCGGGGAGGGTTGAGCGCGGTCCCCGTACAAGCGGCTCAGGACGTCCGGGATCCGCGGTTCACTCCCTCTGCGCGAACACGGCCTTCAGCGTTTCCAGCATTTCCGCGATGTTCCGCCTCTCCCGCTCGGAATCCCCGGGACTTCTCCAAGCCCCCTTCAGGTGTTCGAGGGTTTCCTCGGATACGGGGTTTTTCGGAGTACCCCGGCGGCGGTATTCCAGGAGCGCCTCAGCGGAAAGCTCCGTCAGGAAGGAGTAGGCGTCGGGGTGTGTCTTGAGCGCCGAGGACGGGACGAGGGGGCTCACCAGGCTCGGTCCGTAGCAGGCCAGGACCGCGAAGGCCTTGGCTTCCTGGGGAACGAGGTCGAGGATCAGGTCCGCCATCATGAATAGTGCGACGTTCGCGGTGACCGCGGCCGCGGGCACGTCGGCGGCGGAACGGAAGTACCGCGGCCAGTCCAGCAGCTGCTGCTGTATGTTCAAGGGCGACATCGGAACCCGGATGAGACCCGGAGGCGAGTCCAGGGCCGTTTCCCTTCCGTGGAATCCCCAATGCCCGTCCATGCCGATGCCCTTGACCTCGATCACGAACCAGCCCTCGTCCTCCAGGACCTCCCGAAGGGCCTCTCGATATCCCACCAGGACGGCCTCGTCCCCCTCGTCCCCGTTAAGCTCGAGAAGGCGCTTGCCGTCCAGCGGGCCGGCGGCCTTCTCGAGGGGCCCGAAAAACCGGGTTTCCAGCAGATGCCGGAACGTAATGGGAAACCGCGGGTCGCCCCGGCCTATCGGGTAGTCGTCGAACTGGAAGTACCGGGCCGTCCGCAGCACCGCGGCCAGTTCGGGATCGGATTTCGCCAGGGACGCGAAGGCCTCGTAGAACGCGAAGCCGCTGGGCGCGGCCATCAGCCAGAGCGCGACCTTTTTCCCGGCGGCGGCCGCCCGCTTGGCCGCCGCCGCCGCCTTGGCTGCCGCCAGGGCGCCCATGGCAGCCTCGTCCCGGGCCACGGTTATCCGGACCCTGCCGGAATGGAATTCCATTTCCGTCTCCTCTCACAGATGCCGGACCCGGGGGCGATACTCTTCCTCCAGCGCCCGGTTGGTCTCGTCGCCGCCCGGAAGGTTCGCACTCATCCACAGCGGCGGGCGCACGCCCATTAGGGCCAGCTGCCGTACCGCCTCGATCATGAGGAGATTGATTGCGAACACGTTGCACAGAGTCGCCGTCGGCCCTGCTTTCTGTTCTATCCCCTCGATAGGGACGATGGCATCGCCCAGGGGCAGGTGGCAGTCGACGAAGTAATCGGCTTCCTGGTAGAGGTTCTTGCCGGAAGGATGTCGTGCGGGATGTCCGGCGGGCACGGTGTCGGCGAAGCTCCGGGAAGTGATGGCGATGGAGATCATCTTCCTGCGTTTCGCCTCCTCAACCGTGTCGATGGTCATCGAGTTGAT
>JBFZER010000092.1:0-3861 GCA_041306765.1 Spirochaetota bacterium
TCCACCAGAGCGAGCGGGTCTACAACTTCCAACGGACCTTCAACATCCGCCAGGGCTATGGTCACCGCAAGGACGACTGGCCGCCCTACCGCGCCATGGGACCGGTCTTCGAGGACGAGTACCTGGCTCGGGCCGAGCGCTATGACAAGCAGATGAAGGAGAAGATCGGGATCGACCCCGCCGGCAAGACCCTGGCGGAGAAGGTCAAGATCACCCGGGAGTTCCGTTTGAAGCAGTACGAGTCCCTCCTGGACGCGGTCTTCAAGCGCCGGGGCTGGACGGACGACGGCTGCCCCACCCCCGAGCACTTGAAGAAGATCGGCATGGACCTGCCGGAGGTGCTGGAGGTGGTGAAGGGCCGGATCGAGGGCAGGCTCTAAAGAAGGAGTCAGGAGTCAGGACCCGGGACTCAGGGAAGAAAGAGGCGGCGGCGTGCGGAACGGCGCCCGTCGCAGAAGCACGAGACAAGGACGGCGGCCCTCGAGGGGGCCGTCGTTTTTCTCCGGTTGTTGCGCAAGCTCCGCACGGACCGCATACTTACATTGATTTTGGGCGCCGGCTGGCATGCCCCGGATACCCGTGCGGGAAGGTCGCACCGCGGCTTTCCCCGGCGTTCCCGATTCGGAGGCCCCCATGTTCCTGAAACTGATCGCCCGGGTGATCGTGATCCTCAGTTCCAACACGAATCCCGTCCAGGTGGCCGCGGGCCTGGCCTCGGGCCTCCTGCTGGCCCTCCTGCCCGCGGGCAACCTTCTGTGGATTCTGCTCTTCCTGCTCCTCTTCGTTTCCAAGGCCCATTACGGCATGGCCCTGGCCGCCCTGGCGGTCTTCAAATTGATCGTTCCCCTGGCGGCGGGCCCCCTGGACGCCCTGGGCTGGGCGGTGCTCAATGCCGGCGCCCTGCGGCCCGCCTTCACGGCCCTCTACGGCATGCCGATAGCGCCCCTCACGCGGTTCAACAACACCCTGGTCATGGGGGGGCTCCTGGCGGGGATCGTCCTCTGGGCCCCGGCCTTCCTGGCCTCCCGGGCGGGGGTATCCGCGTACCGGACCCGGCTGGCTCCCCGGATCGCGGGCAGCAAGCTGGTCCAGGGGCTCAAGAAGGTCCCCCTTGTCAGCGCCCTGGCCAAGGCCGTCGGGGCCGCGGCCAAGATCGCCGGCTCGGCGGAATAGGGGGCGGATATGGACAGAAACGCGAAAAAGCCCGCCTCCGCGGCGGCGAACGCCAAGACCGGCCGGACGGCCGCGAAGCAAGAGGTCAAGGCGAGGAAGGCGGCGGTCAAACAGGCCAAGGCGAACAAGGGCTACGTGAAGGCCGGGCCCCTGGTCGGCCTGGTCCTCGTCGTCGGAGGCCTCGCGGTCTTCGGGTTCTTCTTCATGAACTCCCTGCTGGAGCGGGGCGCGGAGGCGGGACTGGAAGCGGTCTTCGGGGCCCGGGCCGAGGTCGAGGGTCTGCGATTCCGGCCCTTCCGGATGAGCCTGTCCGTCGACGCCGTCGCGGTGGCGGACGCCGCCTCTCCCAGGACGGACCTCTTCCGGACCGGACGGCTCGAGCTTCGCCTCTCACCCTCCGCGGCCCTTCGCGGAAAGGTGTACATCGAGGAGGCCTCCGCGGCTTCGATCGAACTGGGGGCGCCCCGCTCCACCTCGGGGGCCCTGCCCGGCGCGCCGGAAGCGTCCCGGGCCGAGCGCTCCTTGCCGGAGATCCCGACCCTGGTGGACTGGGAGGCCTTCGACGCTGAAGCCCTGTTGGAGCGGGAGAAGGCCAAGCTCGCCGCCCCCGCGGCTTACGATGCTGCCGGCGCGGCCTACGGCCAGGCTTTAGAGCGATGGAAGGCGCGCCGGGAATCCTCCAAGGCGGCGGTGGAAAGAGTCCGAGTCTCGTCCAAGGCTGCGCTCGCGATCGACGTCAAGGCCATCCGAACGGCCGGCGAGGCCGCCCAGGCCCTGGTCTTGGTCAAGGCGGCGGCCGGGGATCTGCAGTCCGTAGGAACCGAAGCCAAGGCCGTGGCCGAGGGGCTTCGAGCGGACAAGGCGGCCTTGGACCGCCTGGCCGAAGATGCCCGCTCCGCGGCGGATCAGGACGCGGCTTACCTCAAATCCCTGGTCACCCCCGGGAGCGGGGCGGCTCGGGCGGCCTTTGAGCCCGCGGTCCGCTCCTTTCTCACGGATAAGGGCGAGACCTGGCTCTATTACGGCGGCCGCTTCCTGGAGGCGGCGGAACGGCTCAAGACCGCGGGCGTCGGAGCCGACGGCAGGAGCGGGGCCGGCAAGGCCGACGCGGGGCGGGCCTTCCGCGGCCGGGACGTGGTCTTCCCCGGCGCGTCCTTCCCCCGGTTCCGGCTGGGGCGCCTGGTCTCCAGCTTCAAGGCCGGGGATTCCGCCTGGTACGTCGAGGTCCGGGATATCTCCTCGGAACCGGACCTCGTGCCGGGGCCCTCGTCCCTCAAGCTCGAGGTTCGCCGGGGCGGCTCCCTGGTCCGGGCGGACGCCCGGGCGGACCTGCGGGAATCCGGCGGCGGATCCTGGGAAGCGGCGCTGAGCGCGGCCCACCTGCCGATGGATCTGGACGACGCCTTGGCCGGAGCGGGATTCTCGGGCTTTACGGGGACCCTGGAAGGCGCCGCGGAGCTGCGCGGCGTGAAGGAGGGCTTTTCCGCCGCCCTGGAAGCGGAAATCCTGAATCCCGCCGTGGCGGCTCCCTCGGGCACCCTGGGCAAGGCGGCCGCGGACGCCCTGCGGAACGCCGGAGCCGTGAACCTCCGGGCCGAGTACCGGGCAGTCCCGGGGGGAACGGACTCCTTTGCCCTGCGCACGGACCTGGATCGGATCATTGCCGGGGCCGTGGACGCCGCGGGCCGGAGGTACGCCGCCCAGGCTTCCCGGGAGCTCGACGCCGCCCTCCGCCGGTATATCGGCGGAGAGCTGGAGGGCAAGCTCGCCCCGAAGAAGGACTTCGACGCCCTGGCCAAGGGCGCCGAGGGGGACACGGCTTCCGCCTCATCCCTGGAAAAATCCCTGGACGGCAAGCGGGCGGAGATCGAGGCCCGCTCGAAATCCCTGGGCGCGGACCTGCTCAAGGGGATCACGGTTCCGAAGACAGGACCATAGACGAGGGTACGGCGGCCCTCTGGGCCGCCCAGGTTGCCGTTCCCTCGACATCCGTATCGCCGCGTAGGCACTTGACATTCCGATGTAAACAATGTAAGAAACATAGTATGAAAACTGAACTGCCCACGACGCGGCAATCCATCCTGGACTCCGCGGCGGCCCTGATCCGCCGGGCCGGCTCGGTCCGGGACCTGACCGTGCGGCGGATCATCGAGGCCGCGGGGGTCAACCTGAATGCCGTCAACTACCACTTCGGCTCCAAGGAAGCCCTGATCCGGGAGGCGGTGCGGGCCGTCATCGGGGAGTACTTCCGGGAGCGGGGGATCCTGCCGGGCTCGACCGGGCCGGGCCTCCGGAAGAACCTGGCCCGTATCTGCGATTTTCTCTTCGACGAGCCCGTGGCCGCCCGTCTGGCCCTGGAGAGCGAGATCGAGGCGGGGGGCGGCGGGGAGAGCCTGACCGGGGAAACCCTGGCCTCCTTGACGGCGATGCTCCGTGCGGAGTCGCCCGGCCTGGGAGAGGCGGAAGCCCGGTTCCGGGTCTGGGTCCTCCTGGCCTTTGTCCACATGACCCTGCTGAGACCCGAAGGCGCGATGGAGTGGCTGGGGACGGATCCCCGGGACAAGAGGGCCCGGGATCGCCTGCTGGACCGGGCCTGTGCTCTCCTGGGCATGCCGAAGTCCTCCCTTAGTGGTACGAAGCTTGTGAAAGCTGTCAGAACCCCGGGACGGAGCGCGTCCCGGGCAGGGA
>JBFZER010000093.1:0-2714 GCA_041306765.1 Spirochaetota bacterium
GTAGGTCTCGACCCGGGCGAAGGCCTCGTCGATGTCCCGTACGATCTTGTTGGCCCCAACCACCACCACCGTCTTGGACGGCCCGAAGGTCAGGGCGGCCACGCGGTTGCCGTTCCCGTCCACGTTGACGATGTCCCCCTCCAGGGTGACCGCGTTGGAGCCGGACACGAAGACGTCGCAGGTCAGCTGCCTGCGCAGGACCTCGAGCTTCTTTTCCGGAGCCAGGCCGGGGACGTTGTGGTCCAGGAGCACGGCGCCTTTGGCGGCGGCTTTTTCCTGGATGCCCAGGGCCTTGACGGTCATGGAGCCGCCGAATCCGACGGAGGCTCCGGGCTTGATGTACGAGAGGACCTTGTCCGCGGCTTCCGCGGCGGTGGCGGCGTAGACCGCGTCGAAGCCGGTCTTTTTCAGGGCCTTGACGGCCTGGGCGCCCAGGGCTTCGGCGTGCCAAGTCTCTACAGGGTTCATGGGAACCTCCTTGCTGAATTCGAGAGGGTGTTCGGGACCGTACGGCCTGCGGCTCCACCATACCGGGCCCGGGCATGATTGTAAAGTCGCATCGGCGGGCCTCCGCGGCGAACCGCCGGGAAACGCTTGCCCAAAGCCCGCGGCCGGGATACGATAGGCTCCCCCAAGCGAAACCCAAGGAGCATTCCATGAAGATCGCCCCGTATACCGGAGACATGGATTCCTTCGACTACCTGTCCCTCCTGGTCGTGGACCTCCAGGGCGCCCTGCGCTCCGTGTCCCTGCCTCGGTCCTACGTCTCCGAAAAGGTCCTGAAGGAAGGCATCGGCTTCGACGCCTCCAACTTTTCCTTCGCCCAGGTCCACGCCAGCGACATGACCGCGGTGCCCGACCTGTCCTCTGCCTTCCTGGAGGAGCGCGGGGAGTTCCGGGTCCTCCACGCCTTCTGCGACGTCCGCTCCACCGACGGACGGCCCTTCCTGCAGTATCCCCGGGTGGTGGCCCGCCGGGCGGAGGAATACCTCCGGTCCACGGGGATCGGCGAGGAAGCCCACATGCTGGTGGAGCTGGAGTTCTACGTCTTCGAGGACGTCCGATACCACACCACCGTGGACAGGTCCTACTATTTCGTTGAGAGCGCCGAGGGCCTGGGGGACGAGCACGAGGACCGGGACCGTTTCGGCCTGTCCAAGGGCTACCACCGGATGGGACCGGACGAGAAGTACGGCCTGCTGAGGGACCGGGCGGTGCGCACCATGCTGGAGGCGGGCATTCCCGTCAAGTACCACCACCACGAGGTGGGGGCTTCCCAGATGGAGATCGAACTGGACTTCATGCACCTCTCCCGCGCCGCGGACGCGGTGGTCCTGGCCAAGTGGATCCTGAAGTCCACGGCGGAAGAGCTGGGGCTCAAGATCACCTTCATGCCCAAGCCGATGTACAAGATCGCCGGCAGCGGCATGCACGTGCACCAGTTCGTCACCAAGGGCGGGAAGAGCATATTCCCCGGGGAGGGTCCGTGCGGGCTGTCCGAGGCCGGCCTGGCCTACACCGCGGGGGTCCTTTCCCACGCCCTGACCGGCTCCCTCCTGGCCTTTTCCAACCCCAGCACCAACAGTTACCGCCGCCTGGTTCCGGGCTACGAGGCCCCCGTCTCCGCCACCTTCGCCCAGGGCTCCCGGGCCGCGGCCATCCGCATCCCCGGCTACCTCAAGAAGGGGCACGCCCGGGTGGAGTTCCGGACCGGGGACGCCACCGCCAACACCTACTACTTCCTGGCGGCCATGCTCCTTGCGGGCCTGGACGGGGTGCGCCGGAACCTGGACCCCGTCAAGCTCGGATACTCCTCCGCCAAGCCGGGACCGAAGACCACGTTGCCCACGGGGCTGTACCACGTCCTGGGGGGGCTCAAGAAGGACCGGGACTACCTGGCACCGGCCTTCCCGGAGGAGCTTCTGTCCAACTGGATCGAGTCCAAGATCAAGGAAGCGGAGTACGTGTACAACGCCCCGGTGCCGCAGGAATACGAACTGTACTTCTAGGCACGGTATCCAGGCATGAACGGCACGACCGCCGAGGTCTGGGACGCCATGGCTTCGGACTACGAGGAGTTCACGGCGGATCCGTCCTCGTATTCCGAAGCCATGGAATGGCCCGGGATCCTGTCCCTGCTGCCGCCCCTCCGGGGAAGCCGGGTGCTGGACGTGGGGTGCGGTACCGGCAGGTTCTCCTACCGGTTCGAGGGGCTCGGCGCCGCCGAGGTCGTCGGGACGGACGTTTCTGCGGAAATGCTGCGCCTGGCCGAGGAGAAACGGCCGCCCGGTTCCCGGGTACGGTTCGAGCGGCTCCCTGCGGAGGCCCTCGGGAACCTGGGGGACGGGGCCTTCGACCTGGCGTACTCCTCGACCGCGTCCCATTACTTCCCGGACCTCGGCGCGGCCTTCCTCGGAATAGCGGACCGCCTGGTACCCGGCGGTTTCTTTGTCCTTTCCTGCATGCATCCTCTGTATACCGCGTCCTATCCCGCGGAACCGGACGGTCCCTGGGATACGAGGTATTTGGACGACCGTCTCCGGCGCTATTTCCAGCCCTGGACCCTACGGTCCGGCCGGGGGGAGAAGGTCGTCTGCGAGAGTTTCCACCACACTCTGTCGGACTACGTGAACTCCCTGAGCCGGTCGGGCTTGTCGATCCAGGAAGCCCGGGAACCGGGACCTCCGGCCTCCTGGGCCGCGGATCGGCCGGAT
>JBFZER010000094.1:0-6077 GCA_041306765.1 Spirochaetota bacterium
GTCCGGAGACCTGGAGAGGTTCGCCCGGGGCCTGGGCCGGTACTACGCGGGCGAGTTCCGGGAGGCCCTCGGGGAGTTCGAGACGATCCGGGACCGGGATCCCCCGGCGGCCGCCTACTGCGAAAGGGTGGAGCGGCTCCTGGCGGAACCGCCCCGGGATTGGACGGGAGTCTGGGCCATAACGGAGAAGTGACGGGATGACGGGCATCAAGGGCTTCGACAACGAGCTGTACATCCGGGAGCAGGCTTCCTGCATCCGGGACAGGATGCGACGCTACGACGGGCGGCTCTACCTCGAGTTCGGGGGCAAGCTCCTGGCGGATTTCCACGCCGCCCGGGTGCTCCCCGGCTACGATCCCAACGTCAAGGTGCGGCTCCTGAAGGAACTCCAGCGGGACGCCGAGATCGTCCTGTGCATCCACGCGGGGGCCATCGAGCACCGCAAGATCCGGGCGGACTACGGCATCACCTACGACGCGGACGCCATGCGCCTGATCGACGACCTGGCGGAGTGGGGGCTTTCCGTTTCCTCGATCGTGATCACCCGTTGGGAGGGACAGGCCGCGGCCCGGGCCTTCCGGACCAAGCTGGAGAACCGGGGCTTGACGGTCTATTCCCACGCCCCCACCAAGGGCTACCCGACCGACGTGGACCTGATAGTCTCCGAGGACGGTTACGGCGCCAACCCCCGCATCGCCACGACCAAGCCCCTGGTGGTCGTGACCGGCCCGGGGCCGGGCTCGGGGAAGATGGCCACCTGCCTGTCCCAGGTCTACCACGAGCACCGGGCGGGCAGTCGGGCCATGTACGCCAAGTTCGAGACCTTCCCGATCTGGAACCTCCCCTTGAAGCATCCGGTGAACATCGCCTACGAGGCCGCCACGTTGGACCTCAAGGACTTCAACCTCATCGATCCCTTCCACCTGGAAGCCGCGGGCCAGGCCTCGGTGAACTACAACCGGGACGTGGAATCCTTCCCCATCCTGAAAGCCATCCTGGAACGGATCACCGAAGGCCCGGCGGCCTACCGCTCCCCCACGGAGATGGGTGTGAACCGGGCGGGGTTCGCCGTCGTGGACGACGAGGCCTGCCGGGAGGCCGCCCGGCAGGAAGTGGTCCGCCGCTACCTCCGCTGCGCCAGCGAGTACATGATGGGCATGGCGGACAAGGCTTCCCTGGAAAAGGCGGACCTCCTGTGCAAGGAGCTGGGGATCGGGCCCGAGTACCGGCCCGTGGTGCCCGCCGCCCGCAGGGCCGCCGAAGAAGCCCGGGCCGCGGCGGAGACGGCGGCTCCGGGTGCTGCCGCGCCCCACGGGGTCGATTCCGCTTTCTGCGGGGCGGCCCTCCAGCTTCCCGATGCCGGGATCGTCACGGGCAAGAACTCCCGCCTCCTCCATGCCGCTACGGCGGCGGTCCTGAACGGGGTAAAGAACCTGGCCGGGGTGCCCGACTCGATCCCCCTGCTCTCCCCCCTGGTCATAGAATCCATCGAGAAGCTCAAGAGCGAGATCCTCCGGGGGAAGAATCCCAGCCTGGACGTGGACGAGGCCCTGATCGCCCTGTCCATCGGCGCCACCCTGACCCCCATGGTCCAGTCCTGCCTGGACCAGCTCCACCGCCTGCGGGGCTGCCAGATGCACCTGTCCCACGTGCCCAGCCCCGGGGACGAGGCGGGCCTGCGGAAGCTGGGAATCGAGCTGACCTCCGACCCGGTCTACGCCTCCAAGCGTCTCTTCCTGGAGTGAGAGCAGGTGTTACGAAGATTGTGAAATTCCGGCGATGTTACTATTGACAGAAACGAAGACCCCGTGTATTCTCCCCATACGTTCTTTCAAGGAGAAACAACCATGAGCGACTACTTCAAGACTTATCCGGACGTCAAGGGCAACTACGGGCAGTACGGCGGCAGCTTCATCCCCCCGAACCTCCAGGAAGAGATGGAAAAGATAACCGACGCCTACTACTCCATAAGCAAGTCCCACGAGTTCATCTCCGAGCTCCGGAGCATCCGGAAGCACTTCCAGGGCAGGCCGACGCCGGTCTACTTCGCCAAGCGGCTGTCCGACGAGTACGGCGGGCGGATCTACCTGAAGCGGGAGGACCTGAACCACACGGGAGCCCACAAGCTGAACCACTGCATGGGGGAGGCCCTGCTGGCCAAGTACCTGGGCAAGAAGAAACTGATCGCCGAGACCGGGGCGGGCCAGCACGGGGTGGCCCTGGCCACGGCCGCGGCCTACTTCGGCCTGGAGTGTGAGATCCACATGGGCGAGGTGGACATCAAGAAAGAACATCCGAACGTGGTCCGGATGAAGATCCTGGGGGCCAAGGTCGTGCCGGTGTCCCGGGGCCTCAAGACCCTGAAGGAGGCCGTGGACTCGGCCTTCGAGGCCTACATGGCCGATCCGGTGACCGCCATCTACTGCATCGGTTCCGTCGTGGGACCCCATCCCTTCCCCATGATGGTCCGGGAGTTCCAGCGGGTGGTGGGGATCGAGGCCAAGGAGCAGTTCTTCGAGATGACCGGGGAGCACCCGGACAGCGTCATGGCCTGTGTGGGGGGAGGCAGCAACGCCATGGGCATCTTCTCCGCCTACATCGAGGACCCGAACGTCAAGCTCTATGGGGTGGAGCCCATGGGGACCGGCACGAAGACCGGGGAGCACGCGGCCACCATCACCTACGGCAAGCCCGGGATGATCCACGGCTTCAAGTGCTACCTGCTCCAGGACGAGAAGGGCCAGCCCTCTCCGGTCTACTCCATAGCCAGCGGCCTGGACTACCCCGGGGTCGGACCCGAGCACTCCATGCTCCACGATATGGGCCGGGTGACCTACACCTCCGTGTCCGACACGGAGGCGGTGGACGCCTTCTTCCAGCTGAGCCGCAAGGAGGGGATCATACCGGCCCTGGAGAGCGCCCACGCCGTGGCCTACGCCCTCAAGCTGGCCCGCCAGGAGCCCCGCCGCTCCATCCTGGTCAACCTGAGCGGCCGGGGGGACAAGGACATAGACTTCGTGGTGGAAAAGCACGGAAAGCAGTACGGCATCTGAGGGCGGAGGACGGGCCTTCCGGCCCTCTTGGGAAACCGGTGCCGCCGCGCCGCCCGCGGCGGCCGCCCCCTGTCTGAAAGCCCCTAGAGGTTCTCGATCAGCTCCCAGGCGGAGCTCTTCCGGGTGCCCTCCACGTGCCCCGAGTGCAGGAATTCCATCACTCCGGTCTTCAGGACCTCGATGGCCTTGTCAATGTCGGTGATGCGGAAAATGAAGACCGCCTTGTTCTCCGTCTTTTCCCCGAACCCGTAGACGTACTCGATGTTCAGGTTGTTGGCCTTGAGGATCTCCAGGATCTTCATGAGGCCCCCGGGGCGGTCCTCCGCCTTGAGGGCGAAGACCTCGACCTCCTTGATGAAGTAGCCGCGTTCCCGCAGGAGGCGGACGGCCTCGTCCGGCTTGTCCACGATGAGATGGACTGCGCTGAACTCCGTCTCCTCGCTGACGAAGATGCTTCGTATGTCGATGTCCCCCTTGTGCAGGACCTGGGACAGGGCGTACAGCTTGCCCGCGGTGTTCTCCAGGACGACGCTGATCTGCTTTATCTTCATGAAAGACTCCTTACGGGAAATCCGGCCCGGGCCGGTTCAATTCACCATGGAGATGGGCTGGCGGGTTGCCTCGATGGCGTCCCTCCACAGGCTGCTCTCGGGGTCGACCTTCCGGCGCCGGGCTATGGCCACGCCCGTCGGAATATGGACGAACTCGTTGTTCACCATGCCGATCAGGATCCTGGTCTTTCCCGCCATGGCCGCGTGGACCGCGTTGCTGCCCAGGCGGTCGCAGTAGACCGAGTCCACGGGGCTGGCCGGGGAAGACCGGATGATGTAGCTGGGGTCGATGTACTTGAGGTTCACCTCGACACCCTTCTTCTTGAAGTGGGCGTTGATCGCGTCCTTGAGGAAGATCCCGATATCCCCCAGCTTCTTGTTCCCCGAGGCGTCGGCGCCCTCGGCGGCGGAGAACTTCTGGCCCGCCCCCTCGGCTGCGACTATCACCGCGTGGTTCCGCTCCGAAAGGCGCTTCTCCAGGTGGACGTAGAGGCCGTTGGGCCCCTCCAGGTCGAAGTCCACCTCGGGTATGAGGACGAAGTTGACCTCGTGGACCGCCAGGACCGTGTGGGCGGCGATGAAGCCCGAGTCCCGGCCCATCAGCTTCACGAGTCCGATGCCGTTGATGGAGGAGTGGGCCTCCGTATGGGCCGCCGTGACCGCCTGGGAAGCCTGGGCCACGGCGGTGTCGAAGCCGAAGCTCCGGTCCACGAACAGCAGGTCGTTGTCGATGGTCTTGGGAATCCCGATGATCGAGATCTTCAGGTTCCTCCGCTCGATCTCCTCGGCGATGGCCAGGGATCCCTTCTGGGTTCCGTCCCCCCCGATGGTGAACAGGATGTTCACGTTCAGGCGCTCCAGGGAATCCACGATTTCCGAGGTCCGGTCCCCGCCGCCCCGGGAGGAGCCCAGGACGGTGCCCCCCAGCTTGTGGATGTCGTCGACGACGTCGGGATTCAGGGGGCGGACCTCGTACCCGTAGTCGGGGAGGAGGCCGCGGTACCCGAAGCGGACGCCCGAGATCCTGCGCACCCCGTAGCGGTACCAGAGGCAGCGCACCACGGACCGGATCACGTCGTTCAGGCCCGGACAGAGTCCCCCGCAGGTGACGATGGCCGCGTGGACGTGCTGGGGGGCGAAGTAGAGCTTTTCCCGGGGCCCCGCCTTCTCGAAGAACTGGGAGAGGTCGGAAACCGCACCCGCCTGCACGTGGACGTCATGGCGGACCAGGTCCTCGTCCCGAATGTAGTTGGCGATCCCGTCCCCCAGGGTGTTGGAGAGCTTGATGGGGGAGGGGAGGGAGCACTTGCCGAGGCTGGGCACCAGGCGGTCGTTCACGGGGGACCTCCTTCCGGGGACAGGGACATTGTAGAGGAAGGAGGATGAGAAATCCATATACCAGGGAATCTCCGAACACTGAATTAAAAAAGTATAGATAAAAAAAGCGGATAGACTGGTTTTTTTTCAGCCCGGGATTAAACTGTTTCCATACATCAGCCGTTCTGCTTCCTAGGGATAATAAAAGTAATCGGGAGGCAATCATGGAGAAAGGGATCCGGACTCGCACCGTCCAAATCGTTGTCTGCTTCGCCTGCGCGCTCTTTGCTGTGTCCTGCGATCTTGCCGGCGGTTCCGGAGACGGAGGCTACCTGGGGGATTCCTTCGAAGTCTCAGGCCCCCTGTACTTACGAGATAAGGGTGACTTCGAAACCCCCGATACCGACGGGACCCTCGAGTTCGCGTGCATCAGCACGACTTTCAGCGAATCCGCTGTCGTCGACGGCGGGGCGTACTCCATTTCCTTCGGAATCCCCGATCCGGCGGAAACCGCGCTCTGGGTCGATATCCTGCCGACCGTCACCCCGACCGCCCTGACGATCAGCGATCCGACCGCGAAGGCCGCCATCCTCAACAACGTGCTCTACGACAGGGTGACGCCGGCTGTCGACAACGATATCATGGTCCTCTGCACGAATTACGATATTGACATCGTGGTCTGGTATGTCTATACGGACAAGGACGTGACGATTACCGGGACAGGGGATTACACCGGCGCCCTGGGCACAACCTATATCGATATGGATGTGTCCCTGCAGGCGGGATGGAACCGGATCATCATGACAATTACAGGTACGACCGCCGAGTACAGGCTCGGGAGCATGCCGAGCGGGGTGTACTGGACCTACGGCGTCAGCTGATCCCGCGGGTTTCGCCTGCCGCGCCAAGGTCGGCAGGCGGCCTCGCCCTTGAATTTATTTCCACTAAGATCCGGATAAAAGTCCTGGAGCAACGGCAGTCTATGCTTCCGGGCATCGAAATACCATGTTCGGGCATCCTGGGAACGGATTCCATAAAACCGGTTCGTTGGTGCATACTAGCCTCGCCAGGAGGTCCGCCATGAACGAATCCAGGCTCGAAGCGATACAGGATATCCGGCTCGCCTTTGACGACCTTCCCCCGGATCCGGAGTTCC
>JBFZER010000095.1:0-4773 GCA_041306765.1 Spirochaetota bacterium
CTCCGGACCGCGGATGCCAGGTAGCCCGCGGCCTCCCGCAGGACCTCCCGGGCTTTCGGATCCCCCGCGGCCAGGGCGGGTCCCAGCCCCTCGAAGAGGTAGCGGCCCGCGGCCAGGTCCTCCTTGGCCAGGTCCGCCAGGTAGGGCTCCAGGCAGCCCCGGGCCCCGCAGACGCAGGGCTTGCCACGGTATTCGACGGGCACGTGCCCGGACTCCAGGGTCGTCCCGTCCGAGGTCAGGTGGATCCGGCCGTGGTCGATGAAGGCCCCGTTGACTCCGGACCGGAGCAGGAACATGAACAGGGAATCCGTCTTGCCTACGTTTCCGTACCGGTACTCGGAAAGGGCGATGACCGCGCAATTGTTGTGCAGGTAAACGGGGATGCCCAGCTTCTCTTCCAGGATCCCGGCCATGGGATAGTCCCGCATGCCGGGTATCCGGGAGTAGAAGGTGATCCTCCGGCTCCGGACGTCCACCTGGCCCGGAGCGCCCAGCCCCAGGCCGAGGATGCGCCCGGCCGTGAGTCCCCGGGCCGAGACGGCCGAGCGGATGCCTCCGGCTATCACCTCGGTCACCGTCTCGGCGTCCTCCCCTCCCCGCAGGGACAGGATGCTGGAGGACAGGTGGTTCCCCCGGAAATCGAAAAGCCCCAGGGACACCCGGTCCACCCAGAACTCGACCCCCAGGGTATAGTAGGCGTCGGCCTTGACCGCGAAGGATACGGGGGGCCGGCCTTTGCGCTCCTTGGCATCTTCCTCGCTGGCGGCGGGAGGCAGTGGCTCGATGTAGCCCGACTCCTCCAGGCTCGAGAAGATGCGCAGCATGGTCGGCGCCCGGAGACCCGTCGAGCCGACGGCCTCGGATTGGGAGAGCCCCCGCTCCCCGGTCTTTCGGATCAGCCGCAGGACCAGCGTCTCGTTTCTCCTGCGGACGTCGGAGGATCGGAGGGGGTCGCCGGAACCCGGCGAATCCCGCAGGAAGTGGTTCACCGGGCGTCCCCGGCGTCCGAGGCGGCCTTCCGGAACACGGCCTTCCACTCCGAGGAGGCCCGGAAGAAGGCGGGGGGCCGGCCGATCGGGGCGTCCACCTCCAAGGCCAGTCCGGAGGGTGCGGGAGAACGGTACTCTCCTCCGGACCAGAGGTCCGTCCACTCCCCGGGGGGCAGGTGGAGGGCTCTCCGGAGGGCTCCCTCCTCCAGGACCGGCGCGACCAGGAGGTCCGGGCCCAGCAGGAACTGGTCCTGGATGCTCCAGGCCTCGGGGTCCCCCTCGAAGTCCAGGAAGAGCGGCCTCTGCACCGGGTGGCCCAGCCGGGAATTGGCCCGGACGCAGTCCTTCAGGTAGGGTTTCAGGCCCACGTGAAGGCGGGTCATGGAAGCCAGGTGACGGAGGGTCTCCTCGTCCGAGTCGAACTGCCAGTTGTCCCTGGGCCGGTTGCCCTCGTGGCTCCGCATGAAGGGGGTAAAAGCGGCCAACTCGGTCCAGCGCTGGAGAAGCTCCTTGCTCCGCTTGAGGGTGAAGAGGGTAGTATAGCCCCCGATATCGCTGTGGTGCAGGCCGTGTCCGCTCATGGCCAGGGACAGGGCCGCGGGTATCACGGACGGAAGCCCGTCGTCCTTGGACCAGTCCACGTTCTGGTCCCCCGCCCACATCATCGGACACCATTTCTGGCTGCCCGTGAATCCCGCCCGCATGAAGTAGACGATTTCTTCCGAGGCGCCGGCTTCGTCCACGGCCTCCCGGTTGGCCCGGGCCCAGAGGGCGGGCCACAGGTTGTGGGCGAGCTCCGCGGGTGTCCCGTCGGCCAGGACGGTGTCCGTGGGCAGGTACTCCCCGAAGTCGGCCATCCAGCCCGCCAGGCCGAACTCGATGAGGTTCTTCCTGATGACGCCCTTGTACCAGTCGAACGCCTCGGGCCGGGTGAAGTCCACGATGCCCGCCTCGAACTCGCCGAAATCCACGAGGTAGATCGAGCCGTCGGCCCGGCGGGCCAGGCAGTCCCGGGCGGAAGCCTCCTGGAAGAGGGACTTTCCGGCAGCCACGTAGGGGTTGATGTACCCCAGGAAACGCACACCCTCGGACTTGAGGCGCCGGACGGCCTGGTCCAGGCCGGGATACCGTTCGGGATCCCACACCCAGTTCCAGCGGAGCCGCTGCCCGAAGCTGGTCATGTTGATACCTTCCCAGTCCTGGGCCCAGATGCCCGATACCGGCACCCCCGCGGCCCGGGCCCGGGCCAGCTTGGCCAGGCAGGTATCGGTCCCGCCCTGTATGCCCAGGACGACCCCGTCGTAGGCCCAGTCCGGGAGCTCCGGCTGCCGGCCCAGGAGGTCCGACAGGTCGGCCACGAGGCCCAGCATGGTGTCCGAGGTCCCGACGGTCAGGCTGGCGGGCAGGCCCCAGGCGTAGAACTCGTGGCGGTCCCGGGCGCGGAAGTCGAAGGACGCCCAGGCGCTCGTGTCGAAGTGATAGTAGACCCGGCGGCTGGAGCAGAAGGTGGGTTGGGGATAGAAGGTCCACCAGTAGTCGCCTCCGGCCTTGTCCTGAAGATCCGCCAGGCGGGTCACCTCGGTGAGCTTGTTCCGCCCCACCCCCTGTTCGCTGGTCCACAGGGGAAAGATCCGGCCCCGGAGGTCCAGGTGCGAAAACTGTTCCCCGGCACCGTAAACGTGCTCCCCGGGCTCCGCGGGAAGCCGTATCCGGTACCGGTTGGGCGGTGCAGACCCGTCCGCGGGGGTCCCGGGCTCGGGTTCGGCCTGGAACGCGACGACCAGGCGGCCGGCTTCCTCGGAGAACTCCGCCCGCACGGGGTAGAGCCCCCGGCGGGAGAACCGGGCGGAAGCTCCGCCGTCCGGGCGGAGGGTCAATTCGAAATCCTCAAGGGCCACCAATTCGGACAACGTTTCGGTCACCTCGAAGTTGCCGTGGTGCATCTCGTAGCGGCCTTCTCCCCGGCCGGCGGCCAGAAGCGGCCGGCGGGGATCGTGCTCGAGCACCGTTCGTCCGTCCATGCGCACCTCGAAGCCGTTCCGGGTGCGGGTTATCGCTACGCTGGGCATGGAATATTCCTTTATCTGCGGCGGAATTCGGTCCGGCCGCGGTACCGGCTTCAGCGCGCTGGAGGTACTGCTCCCCGCCCGCTCCGGGGGAGCGGGCCGCAGGTCCCCGGGCGCCCCATATTTCTTTTCTTATGTAAGTAAATCGATCCTAGGAGCAGAATCCCAGGCTGTCAAGAAAAAAAACCCCGACGCGGGGCCCTGAACCGAGGGTACGGGGCCGCCGGCCGGCATATCCGAACGGTTTTTGATTGACAGGATTCCAATACCGGGTATTATTTACATGAAGTAACTAATATGCCGTCCCTCCGCGGGATCGGTCCCGGGCGGCGGCAGACGGAATGCGGTAGGCTTCCGGAACCCAAGTCCAGCGTAATAAAGGAAGTGCGAGATGAAACTGAAGACCACCGTCTTGCTCGGAGTACTTCTGGCGGCCGCCGCGGTAGCATCCGCCCAGGCCCAGAAGGTCATCAACGTGCTGCTCTGGGACGATCCCTATCCCAAGGCCCTGGTGGCCATGCTGCCGGAGTTCGAGAAGGCCACGAACATAAAGGTCAACATCGAGATGCTCCAGCCCCCCCAGGTCCTCACCAAGACCGCGGTGGCGGTGACCGCGACCAGCACGGACTACGACGTCGTGGGAATCGACGAGGGCAACGTCCCGGTATTCGCCTCCCTCCTCCTGCCCTTCGACCAGTGGACCAAGGGCAAGGTATACCCCAAGACGGATCCCAAGTCCGTGACCCAGAAGATGCTGAATATCGGTACCTGGAACAGCGTCCAGCTGGGCATCCCCATCAACGGAAACCTCTACGTGTGGATGACCCGAAAGGACCTCATCGAGAACCCGACCTACAGGACCCAGTTCAAGGCCAAGTACGGCTACGACCTCGGCACCCCCAAGACCTTCAAGGAACTCCTTGAGATGGGGACCTTCTTCCACGAGAACGGGATCGCCGCGGGCTTCGGGCCCTTCAACGGCGGGCCCGCGGGGGTGCTCTCGGAAGCCGTGTTCATGTGGGAATCCCACGGCACCAAGTTCATCGACTACACCGGCGGGACCTTCAAGGTCGTCCTGGACGAAGCCAAGGCGATTGAGGGCATGGAGTTCTACAAGAAGCTGATGGCCATCTCCCCCAAGGGCGCCGAGACCATGGCCCACGTGGAGCGCCAGGCCGCCTTCGCCGCGGATCCCAAGGGCGTCTTCTCCATGTTCATCTGGCCGGCCCAGATCGCCGCCTACGAGGACCCGAACAAGTCCCTGGTCGCCGGGAAGATCGCCTACTCCGCCCCCCCCGCGGGTCCCCGCGGCCAGGCCGCAGTCACCGGCGCCTGGGCGATCTGCATCCCCAAGGCCTCCAAGAACGCCGACGCCGCCGCCGAGTTCATCTACTGGTGGTCCAGCAAGGCCGTGGCGGACAAGCTGGTCCAGGCCAACACGATCCCCGCGCGCACCGAGTCCCTGACCAATCCGGCCTTCACCGCCACCAAACCCTGGCTGCCGGCCCTGGCCGCGTCCATGAACGTCGCCGCGTCCCGGCCCCGGTTCAAGGAGATAGGGCAGGTCCAGGACGTGGTGAAGAAGTACTGGATCATGGGCATCACCGGCGCCATGCCCACGAAGGACGCCGTCCAGGCCATCGTTCGGGAAACCAATGACATTCTCAAGAAGGCGGGCTACTAGCCCTTCCGGGAACGTCGCCGTAAAAAATAGGGCG
>JBFZER010000096.1:0-10099 GCA_041306765.1 Spirochaetota bacterium
CCTGTTCGAGAGCCAGACCAAGAACAAGCTGGGGAACGCGGAGATCCGCCCCTGGATCCTCCACGAGGTGAAGCGGGGGGTGGACGAGTTCCTCCGCCGCAACCCCCAGGCAGCCAAGCGCATCCAGGAGAAGATCGTCTCCAACGAAAAGCTCCGCACGGAGCTCAACATCGTCAAGAAGGAAGCCAAGGAGGCGGCCAAGAAGATCGAGCTCAAGATACCCAACCTCAAGGACTGCAAATGCCACCTGGGGGACGGGGACAAGGGCGAGGTCAGCATGATCTTCCTGACCGAGGGGCAGAGCGCCGCGGGGTCCCTGGTGAGCGCCCGGGACGTCTACACCCAGGCGGTCTTCTCCATGCGGGGCAAGCCCGAGAACATGTACGGCAAGAAGCGCACGGCCATCTACAAGAACGAGGAACTCTACAACATGATGATGGCCCTGGGCATCGAGAACGACATCCAGGGCCTCCGGTATTCCCGGATCATCGTGGCCACCGACGCGGACTACGACGGCTATCACATCCGCAACCTCCTTCTGACCTTCTTCCTGACCTACTTCGAGGAGCTGGTCGTCCAGGGCCGGGTCCACATCTTCGAGACCCCCCTCTTCCGGGTGCGGAACAAGAAGGAGACCCGGTACTGCTACAGCCCCAAGGAACGGGACGAGGCGGTCAAGGCCCTGGGAGCCTCCGCGGAAGTCACCCGGTTCAAGGGCCTGGGGGAGATCAGCCCCCGGGAGTTCGGCCAGTTCATCGGCCCGGACATCCGCCTTGTGCCCGTGGACGTCCAGACCCTGAAGGCCGTGCCCGGGGTCCTGGGCTTCTACATGGGCAAGAACACCCCCGAGCGCCGGGACTACATCATGAAGAACCTGGTGAACGACTTATAAATGTTTCATGATTCACCACGGAGGCCACGGAGGGCACGGAGTGAAGAGAAGCGAAAAATTAGGAATGTGAAGAAAGAATGCTCAAAAAAGAGGAATTGACGGCAAGGATCATCGAGGCCGCGATCGAAACCCACAAGGAGCTCGGGCCCGGATTGCTGGAGGGAATCTACGAGGAGTGTCTCTGCAGGGAATTGGCGGAGCGGAACCTTCCGTTCGAGCGCCAGAAGGAATTGCCCGTTGTCTATAAAGGGTCGGAACTGGATGTGGGCTTTAGGCTCGACATCATCGTTCAAGGAGAGGTCATCATAGAACTCAAGTCCGTTGAATCCCTGGGCCGACTCCACGAAGCGCAGCTCTTGACCTATATGAAGCTGAGCGGCATAGGCATAGGACTGCTGATCAATTTCAATGTCGAGCTTCTGAAGAACGGAATCCGGAGATTCGTTTTATGACGACCAATTTGTATCCAGTAGTAAACTTTACAGAGTCTCCATCGGTCGATCTGACCGGTTCTTCTCTTTATCCATACTCTCCTTCCTTTCTTTCTCCGTGTACTCCGTGCCCTCCGTGGTTAATTCCAGGGAACCTTTGTTTTACCGGCAAGGAAATCTGATGGCCTACGTGAAAAAGCTCTTCGACGACAACTTCCTCTTCTACGCCTCCTACGTGATCAAGGACCGGGCCATCCCGGACCTGGAAGACGGCCTGAAGCCCGTGCAGAGGCGGATCCTCCACACCCTGTTCGAGGCGGACGACGGCAAGTACCACAAGGTGGCCAACATCGTCGGCTCCTGCATGAAGTACCACCCCCACGGGGACCAGTCCATCTATTCCGCCCTGGTGGTCCTGGCAAACAAGGATCTCTTCATCGACCGGCAGGGGAACTTCGGGAACCTCTTCACCGGCGACGAGGCCTCCGCGGCGCGGTACATCGAATGCCGGGCCACCCCCCTGGCCAAGGAGATCTTCCACAACCCCAAGATCACGGAGTACGCGGATTCCTACGACGGCCGCAACCGGGAACCCGTCGTGTTTCCCGCCAAGATCCCCGCGGCCCTGATCCTGGGGGCGGACGGGATCGCCGTCGGCATGAGCACCAAGATCCTGCCCCACAACCCCGTGGAGGTCCTCAAGGCGGAGATCGACTGCCTCCGGGGCGGCAACTTCCGGCTGTACCCGGACTTTCCCACCGGGGGGATCGCGGACGTGGCGGAGTACGAGGACGGCGCCGGCCGGGTGCGGGTACGCGCCCGGATGGACACATCGGACCCCAAGCGCATCGTCATCCGGGAACTCCCCTTCGGCTCGACCACGGAGAGCCTCATCGCCAGCGTGGAGGCTGCCGCCAAGAGCGGCCGGCTCAAGATCGCCTCCATAAGCGACTTCACCACCGAGAGCGTCGAGATCGAGATCAAGCTGGCCCGGGGCGTGTACGCCCAGGAGACGGTGGACGCCCTGTACGCCTTCACGGAGTGCGAGCAGACCGTGTCCTGCAACCTGCTCCTGATAAAGGACGGACACCCCACCCTCATGACCGTTACCGAGGTGATCCGCCACCACGCCAGGCGCCTGGCCGGGATCCTCAGGGCGGAGCTGGAGCTGGAGGCCCGGGAGCTGGCGGACGAGATACACGCCCGGACCCTGGAGCGGATCTTCATCGAGGAGCGGGTCTACAAGGCCATCGAGACCAAGCGCACCCAGGAGGCGGTGGCTAAGGCTGTGATCGACGGGCTGAAACCCTTCGCTTCCGAGATCCGGCGGGACGTGACGGCGGAGGACGTGGAACGCCTGCTCAAGATCCCGATACGCCGCATCTCCCTCTACGACATCGAGCGGGCCAAGGCCGAGATGGCCCGCCTCCTCGAACGCCTGAAGGAGGTGAGGCACCACCTGGCCCACCTCACGGACTACGCGGTCGGGTTCCTTTCGGGGGTGATGAAGAAGCTGGAGCCCGAGTGGAAGCGCAAGACCGAGCTCGCGGGGTTCCGCAGGGTGGACGTGAAGGAGGCCGCACGCCGGGACGTCGCACTGCGGTATGACGCCCAGACCGGTTACCTCGGCACCTCGGTGTCCACCGGGGACTCCCTCTTCGACGTCTCCCCCTACGACAGGGTCCTGGCTCTGCGCCGGAACGGGATCTACACGGTGTTCCCCGTTCCGGAACGGGTTTTCGTGGACCAGGGCATGCTGTACTGCGGCATCGCGGAGAAGGAACTGCTGGCGGACATCGTCCTCACCCTGGTGTACCGGGACGCGAAGACCGGCTACCCCCACATCAAGCGCTGCCAGATCGAGGCGTGGATCCTGAACAAGGACTACCAGCTCATCCCGGAGGGGGACCAGGTCCTCTGCTTCACAGCCTCGCCCAAGGGTGTCCTGTCCGTGAAGTACGCCCCCAAGCCCAAGACCCGGGTCCTGCAGGAGAAGTTCAGGATCGAGGACTACGGGGTGAAAGGGCTCAAGGCCCGGGGCGTGCGTCTGGCCGCCCGGGAGGCCCTGACCGCCGAGTGCCCCGGCGCGGGCAAGCCCCGGGAGCTCTGGGAGGAGCCCCTGGAGACGGAGCAAGCTCCTCCGGCCCCGCCCAGGGCGGCCCCCGCCGAGAAGTCCGTCGCGAAGCCCCAGGTCAAGACCCCCGCCAAAAAGGCGGCCGGAAAGACCGCGGTCAAGACTCCCGGCGCCGCGAAACCGGCGGCCCGAAAGAACGCGGTCAAGTCCCCCGGCACGGCGAAGCCCTCAGCATCCCGGAAAGCTTCCCCCAGCCCGAAGAAAGGCAACAGCGCCCCCAAGTCCACGGGCGGGGGCCTTCTCAAGCGCGCGGAGAGCCTGAAGAAGGAAGCCGCCAAAAAGGGGAAGAAGAGAGCGAAATAGTCCGTTGCCTCAAGCCGGCGCAACCGTCCTGGGAACGCAGAACTCCAGGGCAGTCCGGGCGTAGGCCAGGGCGCAGGCCCGGACCTGGGCCAGTTCCACGCATTCCCCGTCGGAGTGGGCGGACTCGAGTTTTCCGGGGCCGCAGATGACCGTGGGTATCTTCGCGTACTCCGACAGGACCCCCGCGTCGGTCCAGGCCGGGAAGGCTATGAAGGGGGCGGGCTTGCCGTCCGGACCGGGGAAGGCCTCCCGGCAGGCGAGGGCCAGGGGATGATCCTCGGCCAGCAGGGAAGGCGCATGAACCAGGCCCCCGGCCATGACGCTGGCGTCCATGACCTTGAGGGAAGTCCGGAGGCCCGGGGTGCCCTTGGCGGATTCCTCCAGCATCACCCGGAACTCCGAAAGGACTTCCTCGTAGCGCTCCGAGGGAAGGTAGCGGCGGTCGATCAGCACCCGGCACTCCCCGGCCACCGTGCTGGGCTGGGTCCCGCCCTCGATCTTGCCGATGTTGACCGTGGAGGGGCCCAGCAGGGGGTGCCGGCGCAGCTTGAGAGCCGGCGCCAGTTCGCTCTCGATCCGGCCTATGAACCGGGCCGCGTGGACGATGGCGTTTATACCCCGGTCCTGGTCTCCGCCGTGGACGGTCCGCCCCAGGAACTCCGCCTCCAGCCACTCCAGGCCGCGATGCCCCAGACAGACCCGGTTTTCCGTGGGCTCGCCTATGATGGCGCCGTCAGCCTTGAAACCGGACCGGGCCAGGGCTCCGGCGCCCAGGCTTCCGAGTTCCTCGTCCGCCACTCCCCCGAAGGCTAGGTCTCCCGCCAGGGATATTCCGGCCCTCCGGACCGCCGCCAGGGCGGCCATCATGGCCGCGAGTCCCGCCTTCATGTCCGTGGAACCCCGGCCGTACAGGTACCCGTCCCGCACCCGGGGGCTGAAGGGATCCCGCATACCGTAGGGCGGAACCGTGTCCAGGTGCCCGCAGAGGAGGAGGGTGCGGCCGCCCCCGGTCCCCCGCACCCGGGCGGTAAGGTTCGGCCGGCCCGGGGCGGCCTCCGAGATCTCGACCTCGATTCCCTGGGCCTGGAAGAACCGGGCGATGAACTCGGCCAGGGGACCTTCCGCGCCGGGAGCCTCGGGGTGGCTGGGTATGGAAACCAGGTCCGAGAGAATCCGCTCGGTATCCGCGTGGGTGAGCTCCCGTTCGAGTCGGGACAGGGTGTCGTTCATTGACTCCAGTATAGGACCCCGGAGCCCGGGCCGTAAAGGCAAGAAGCCCGAAAGCCGCCGGCCTTGACACGGCCCCCGCCGACAGGCTATTTTCTCACCGTTCGGTCCCCTGTAGCTCAGTTGGCAGAGCAAGTGGCTGTTAACCACTGGGTCCGGTGTTCGAGTCACCGCGGGGGAGCTTGAAAAAACGACGGCGTACCTCAGGGTACGCCGTCGTTTTTTCAAGGCACCGAAGGGCTACGCCCTTCGGCGATCCCCACGATGTGCAAGGCAACGAACGGCTTCGCCGTTCGTCGATCCTCACGATTGAGGGGCGTACCATCCGGTACGCCGTCCCTTTTTGAAGGCGACGCCCCTATACCCGGTACTCCACCCCGAAGCGCTCCTCGACTTCTCTCAAAGTCACGACCCGGCGGATCCGCACGGATTCCTCCGCGGCCCAGGCGACCATCACGCTGTCCAATCCCGCCCGGAGATCCGCGTCGGGAGTGCCGCCTTCCCGGACGCACCGGGCCAGGTCCCGCAGGGAGGGGACGATCTCGTCGTCGTGGCCGACCGTGTCGACTCGGTCGTGGCGGAAGCGCTCGACCCCGGGGCGGGTCCGGTCCCAGAGGGACAGCTCGTCGCTCCGCAGTTCCATTCGTCCTGAATCTCCCAGAAGACCGAAGTCCAGGGTGGAGAGGCCCGGACGGCCTTCCGATGAAGGGGCGAACATGCAGAGGGAGAGGCTGGCCCGCACCCCGTTCTCGTACTCCACCGTCGCGAAGGCGTTGTCCAGGACGTCCGTGTGGGCGTATTGGACCTCGTTGTCCCCGGAGGCGTACACGGAAACCGGACGGGCGTCCGCGAAGTCGTTGAAGAGGTCGAAGTGGTGGCAGCACTTCTCCACCAGGGTTCCGCCGGAGTATTCCCTCCGGACGATCCAGTCGGGCACGCTGCCGGGCTTGGGCAGGAAGGGGTGGCGGAACTCGTGGCACCAGAGCATCTTGAGCCGTCCCAGGGCTTCCCGGCGCTCCCGCATCCGGGTCACCAGTTCTGCGTAGCGGAGCTCCAGGCCTATCTGGACCACCATGCCCGACCTTTCGGCGGCCTCGATCACCCGGGCGCAGCCCCCGGGATCCAGGGCCATGGGTTTCTCCAGGCGAAGGTGCCTTCCGGCGCGCAGGCAGGCCACGGCCATCTCCTCGTGCAGGAAGTCCGGGGTGACCACCGCGGCCAGGTCGAAGTCGCCCTCGTCCAGCATGCGCCGGTAGTCCTTGAAGTACGCAACCTCCGGGCCGTAGAGTTCCCGGGCCGCGGCCAGGTGGGGCGGGTGGTCGTCGCAGACCGCGGCCAGGCGGAAGTCCTCCGCCAGGGCTCCGAAACAGCCCAGGGCCTGCATGCGGCCCATCATCCCGAAGCCGATGATCCCTACGCGGATCGGTTCCATCGCGGTTCCTAGCGGAGCCGGCCCAGGGGGGGCTCGGCCACGGTCCGGGTGATGGTCAGCACGGCGTCCGTGTGCAGGGCCAGGAGGGAGGCGGGCACCCGGGAGCTGACGCCCCCGTGGAGGAGCTTCCGCACGATGCCCTTATGCCATTCCCGGTTCATGTAGAACCGGAGGCGCCGCGCGCCCAGGATCTCCTTCATGCCCACGGTGACGCAGCGCCGGGGAATCCGGTCGATGCAGCCTCCCGCGGCGGTAACGGAGTTGATGGTCCGGGACTCCCGGGTCAGGGAGAGACAGCGGGTGGGCAGGGCCGCGAACTCCTCGACCGAGGGGTTTTCCCCGGGCTCGGGGGGCTCGTTGAAGGCGATGTGGCCGTTTATCCCCACTCCTCCGTAGGAGGTATCCACCCCGCCGAGCCGCTCGATAAGCCGGAGCACTTCTTCCTCCCGACCGGGCTCCGGGAAGATACGGTTGGCCGGGGGCGGGGCCAGGGCGGGATCCAGAAGGCTGTAGAACTCCCGGTCCATGAAGCCCCGGAAGGACAGGGGGTCGTCCCGGTCGACGTACCGGTCCCGGTCGTCCAGGTACTCGTCCATGTTGAGGAGGTGGACGTGCCGCAGGTCCAGGCGCTCCCGGTTGCACAGGGAAGCCAGGCGGCGGTACTGGCCCACGGGGCCCACGGGCACGATGAAGAGGCAGGGCCGGCCCTCCCGGGCCGCGGCGCGGATCCTCTCGGCCATGTCGAAGGCGATCTCCCAGTAGAGGTCGTACTCGGTGTCCACGATCTCCACCCGTATCGGGCTTCCCTCCCCCAGGCGCTCCGGGGGGATTTCCATCCAGTTCATGTCCCTTTTCCTCCCAGGAGGGTCCGGCGGATTCCGCCGTCCTCCTCAAGCAAATTGATGTCCGCCAGCAGGCCTTCGGCGATCCGGCCCCGGTCGGAAAGTCCCGCCAGGCGGGCGGGGACGGCCGAGGCCATGTGCACCGCGTCCGCAAGGGATGCGGCTCCCCCGGCGGCCAGCCTGCGGACCATGGAGCCCAGGGGCATCACGCTGCCCGCGTAGACTCCCAGGTCCGGCACGGAGGCCTCGTCCCCGTCCTTCCGCACCCGGACTTCCGTGCCCTCGTCCCCCAGGCGGTAGTCCCCGTCGGGCATCCCCGCCACCCGGATGCTGTCGGAGACCAGGCACACCGAGTCCCGGCCCTTGGCCCGCAGGATCAGCCGGAAGAGGGCGTCCGGGACGTGCCGGCCGTCGGCGATCACCTCCACCGCCAGCCGGGAATCCGCCATGCCGATCTCCGTGAGCCCCAGGTGCTTCCGGGGGCCCGTCCTCCGGGAGATGGTGGAGGAACAGCAGTAGATGTGGGTCACGCAGTCCAGGCCCGCTTCGACCGCGGCGGCGATCTCGTCGTCCACCGAGGAGTCGTGGCCCGCGGAGACCCGGATGCCCCGGGCGGCGCAGTCCCCGATCAGTTCCAGTGCCCCCGGGAGTTCCGGGGCCAGGGTGACCCTGCGGATCACGTCGGCGTTTGACAGGACGAAGTCCCGGCCTTCTGGGTCCGGGGCGCGGAGGTGCCGCTTTTCCTGGGCCCCCGCGTTGGACGGGGAGAGGAAGGGACCTTCCAGGTGGACTCCGGCAATCCGGGCCCCGCCGCCCCGGTAGGCTCGAACCGTGCCCAGGGCCGCCCGGATCCGGTCCAGCCCGGCCGTCAGGGTCGTGGCCAGGAAGGTGGTCGTGCCGTTGGACAGGTGGAAGAGGGCGATCCGTTCCAGACCCGCGCTGTCCGCGTCCATGACGTCCGCCCCGGCCCCGCCGTGGGTGTGGATGTCCACGTAGCCCGGGGCGGCCCATGCTCCGGCCGCGTCGATCACTTCCCCCTCCGGGGCGCGGCTGCCCGCGGGGGAGATCCGGAGAATCCGGCCCTCCCCGAGCAGGAGATCCCAGCGAGAGGCGGGGTCGCGATTGAAGGCGGAGCCGGGAACGCCGGCTCCCCCGGGCGAGCCGAACCCCCCGCCGGGTCCGGAAGCTCCCTCGAGGACCCGGGAGTTGACGATCGTGGTCTTGCTCATAGAGGTACGCCTCGGAAGACTCCGAGCGCCCCTCCATTCCGGCCGGGGCGCTCGGGGTTCAATGCGGATGAATCGATCCTACCGAGCCCGCGGCCTTTGGGCCGGGGCTCGGGACGAAGGGATCAGCGTTCGATCTTCTTTTCCACCAGGGCGCAGAACTGCTCGGGGGTGATCTTGTCCAGCACCAGGGCTCCCAGCTGTTGGGCGAACTCGAGGGTGGCCTCGGCGCCGTAGGCGGCCTGGAGGTGGTGGGACGTGATCTTCGACTTGGCGGCCAGGTCGTAGAACTGCTTCTGGAAGGGATCCAGGGGGATGAAGCCCGAGTCGATGGCGAACATGGCCCCGGAGGTGGACTGCAGGAGGGCGATGCTCTCCCGGCTGGTCAGGTGCTTGAGGAAGGTGAGGATGGCCTCCCGGCGGGCGGCGTCCTTGGTCTCCCCGGCGGCGATGTTGGACTGGAGGATGCTGATCATCATGTTGCGGTTGGGACCGACCACGGGGGCCGGGGCCACGACGATGCTGTTGAAGAAGGGGGTGGCCCGGAGGTCCGCCCGGCCCGCGTACCAGGGCCCGTTGGAGAAGACGGCGGTGCGGCCGGCCAGGAAGTGGCCGCCGGAGACCCCCGCGCCGGCGCCGACGGCGTCCGGAGTGGAGTACTCGACGAACATCCTCTTGAGGATCTTGGCGGACTCCACGAAAATCTTGTCCGTAAAGGGCTTGTCCCAGACGTTGGGCCCGCCCTGGGATACGACCAGGTGGGAGAACCAGAGCATGGAGGTCCAGGCGTTGATGTCGCCGCTCATCTGGCTCATGGGGGTGACCCCGGAGGCCTTGAGCTTGTCCATGGCAGCCCAGAACTCGGGCAGGGTGCCGGGGATGCTGGTGACTCCGGCCTTCTTGAGGAGGTCCGTGTTGTACCAGATCGGCAGGATGGCGGTCTCGTAGGGCAGGGATTTGAGCTTCTTGTTCACCGTGGATTGGGCCACGGCGCCGGCGTCGAAGGAGGCCTTCCATTCACCCGTGAGGTGCTTGGAGAAGTCCATGAGAAGGGGAGAGTCGTAGAACTCCCGGGTCGTGGCGTTCAGATTGAAGGTGAAGATGTCCCCGGGCACCTGCCGGGCCGCCAGGGAGGTCCGGACCTTCTGCTCGTAGGCGTTGTAGTCCGGCTGGGGCTCGACCTCCACCCGGATCTTGCCCGCGTTGGCCTTGTTGAAGCTTTCCACGATCTGGGCGATCGCGGGGGCCTTGGAATCCTTGCCCACCCAGATGGCCGGCCACTTGAGGACTATCTCTTTTGCCTGGGCTGAAACCGCCAAGGGAAGAACAAGTAGAATCACCAGGGCCAGGGCCGCGATTCGGGACATCTTCCTTGAATTCATAAAGCCTCCTGCAAGAATGAGCCGCTTCCGCGAAGCGGCCCGGCCGGCTTTCCGTTCCAGGTCGGCCGGTTCTTCGAACCTGACGGCAATTCTCTCGGAACCACGCCGGACACTCAGATCCAGGGACGTCGGCAGACCGAGGGAATTACTTTGCAACGGTAAGTTAGGGACGGCGCCAGGGGGCTGTCAAGGTGAAAAGGCGTATTGAAGCCTCGGTCAGAACGGCGCCA
>JBFZER010000097.1:0-4788 GCA_041306765.1 Spirochaetota bacterium
GCCCTCCTGGATCGCGAAGATGGAGTTGGCCTCCCCCTTGAGCACGATCCGGACGGTCCTGGGATAGGCGCTGGAGGGGGCAAGGTCCCCGCTCCGCATCAACCGGAGGGGAACGGCCATGGGCCGCTCCTCCAGGCGGTTCAGCTGGTTGAAGGAAAACAGGAGCACCGCCGCCATGAAGGACAGGACCTTGGCGGGCCAGTTCTCCAGGACCCGCTCCAGGAGGGGCTTACGGCTCATTGGGGCCTTCCTCCTCCGAGGCGGGGGTCTCGGCGAAGTCCAGGAGGGCGGCCAGGCGGCGCTGGACCAGGGCCGGGCTCAGGTTGTAGTGGAGCTTTGCGTCGTAGGCCAGGGACAGGGCCCCGGTCTCCTCGGAGACCACCAGGACCACCGCGTCGGATTCCTCGGAGAGCCCCAGGGCCGCGCGGTGCCGGGTCCCGAAGCTCCTGCGGATGTCCTGCTGCTCCGACAGGGGAAGGAAGCACCCGGCGGACACGATGCGCCCCTCGGCGATCACCATGGCCCCGTCGTGAAGGGGCGTGTCGTGGCCGAAGACCGTGAGCACCAGGCTGGAGGATATCTCCGCCCCCAGCCGGGTTCCCGTGTCGATGATGTTCTTGAGCCCCACGCTTCGGGAGAAGACGATGAGGGCCCCGCGACGCCGGGAGGCCAGCACCTCCGCCGCGTTCAAGACCGACTCCAGCTGGGTGGAACGGGGACGGCGGCCGGCCCGGAAGAAACTCCCCTGTCCGATGCGCATGAAGATCTTCCGGAGTTCCGGCTGGAATACGATGGCCAGGGCGATGACCAGGCCGGGAGCCAGGATGGTCAGGATCCAGGAGAGGGTTTCCAGGCGGAGGAAGAAGGAGGCCGCGTAGACCACGGCCATGAATACGGCGCCCTTGACCAGCTGGACCGCCTGGGTCCGGACCAGGATCTGCCAGGTCTTGTACACCAGGAAGGACAGGATGAGGATGTCGAGGGCGGGCCTCACGAAGGTCCCGTACAATCCCGTCACGGAGCTCCATCCCATGTGCTCGGTTCCTACCCTTCCCCGGCCGGTCGGCCCAGGATCGCCCCGAAAACCTTCAGGGCGTCCGCGGTCTGGCCGACGTCGTGCACCCGGAAGACGTCCGCACCCATCGCGTAGGCGGCGCAGGCCGCCGCGATGGATCCCGCCAGGCGTTCCTCCACGGGCCTGCCCGTCAGGGCTCCGAGGAAGGATTTGCGGGAGAGGCCGACCACGACAGGATAGCCAAGCAGGCGCAATTCCGCAAGCCGAGCCAGGAGGTCGAGATTGTCGGCCAGGCGTTTGCCGAAACCGATCCCGGGGTCCAGGAGAATGCGGTCCGCGGGTATCCCCGCGGACCGGGCGCGCTCCGCGGCGGCCAGGAGGAAATCCCGGACCTCGGAGGCGCAGTCGGCGTACCACGGGGCGTCCTGCATGGTGGCGGGGATGCCCTTCTTGTGCATCAGGATGACCGGTACGCCCCGCTCGGCGCAGAGCCCGGCCAGGTCCGGGTCATCCTCCAGGGCGGACACGTCGTTGATCATGTCCGCTCCCGCCTCCAGGGCCGCCCGGGCGACCGCCGCCTTGCGGGTGTCCACGGACAGGACCGGGTCCAGCCCCTCCGCGGCGGCCGCGGCCCGGACGGCCCGGACGGCGGGCACCACCCGGGCGATCTCCTCCTCCGCCGGGAGGTAGGCGGAACCCGGCCGGGTGGATTCCCCCCCGATGTCCAGGATGGAGGCCCCGTCGCGCAGCATGGCCAGGGCCGTCCGGGCCGCGGCTTCCGCCCCGGATACCCGGCTGCCCTCCCAGAAGGAATCCGGGGTGAGGTTGAGGATGCCCATCACGTGGCGGGTCCCGGCCAGGGGCAGGGATCGGCCGCGGGGAAGGGACAGCAGGTCCGGCACGGCGACGCGGGGTTCCAGGATCCCACCCTCCTTTTATGACCGACAGGGCAAGTATACACGGAAACGTCGGATTCGGCACGCCGGGGTCTTGCGGAAATCCGCCGCCCCGGACAGGATACCCCATGTCCGCGACAAATCTGAGGATACTGAGACTTCACGCCCCTCTTCGGTACGCCCCGGCCCGGGCCGGCGGGGACGGCGAGCGCCCGTTTCCCCGGCGGGAGTCCCCGGCGGAGGGCGACGAAGAGATCGCCCTGTACGAGCCGGACTCCCTCGTCCGGTTCGATCCCGGGGACGGACCCCGGGCCCTGCCCTCCCTGCCCCGCCCGGCCGCCGGCGGTTCGGGACCCGCCGGGACGGGCGGCCCCGCGCACATCGTCCTGGCCCCGGAGGCGTACGGATTCCTCCAGGGGAGGGCTTCGACGGAAGCGGAGTGGCTGTCGCTGGTGGAGGGCTTTGCGCGCCAGGCCTGGTGGGAGCGGGTCGATTGCTCCGGCCCCTTCATCCTTCGCAGGGTTCGGGAAGACGGCGCCTGGGCCGCCCAGGTTTGGAGAAGGCTCGGCAATGACGCTCGGTCCGTCCCGAGGGTCTAGACGGGCCGCCCAACGGACGGCCCGTCGGCCGGGTACGGGATGTCCAGCCGGAAAGAGGCTCCCGACGCGGGGGCTTCCACGCGGAACTCCCCTCCCAGCTGGGACGAAAGGCTGCGTATCAGCAGGAACCCCAGTCCCTCCGCGTCCTCCCCGGAAAAGCCCGCGGGCAGACCCGGACCGTCGTCTGCGAACCGCACCGTCAACACGCCTTCGGAGGAATGGACCGACAGGCTCAAGGCCAGGACGCATCCGGGACGCGCCGCGTATTTCAGGGAATTGGTCACCAGCTCGTTCACCGCCAGCCCGACCAGGGCCGCCCGCTTGGAATCGACGGTGATCTCGTCCCGGTCGACCCGGAGCTCCACCCGGCCCTCGCCCCGGGAAAACGCGGAGGCGACGGCCCGGCAGAGATCCTCCAGGTAGGAGCCCAGGTCGATCCGGGCCACGTCGGGGGACTTGAGGAGCTTGTCGTAGACCAGGGCCAGAGCCTGGATCCGCGACTGGGATTCCTCGAACAGGATCGCGTCCGCCGGATCGCGCACGTGGCCGGAAGCCAGGGAAAGCAGGCTTGCGATCATGGCAAGGGTGTTCTTGACCCGGTGCTCCAGCTCCCGGAACAGGAGTTCTCTGTTCCGGAGCGAGGATTCCAGGGAGGCCTTGTCCCGGACCCGTTCCGTGGCGTCCCGGGACACTCCCAGGACGTGGGTGGGAGCGCCCGTCTCGTCGTAGATCACCGAGGTCGTGATCTCCACGGTCTTGACCGATCCGTCCTTGCAGGGCTGGTCGTAGTAATCCGTCATGGGCGCGGGCCGGACACCCCGGGCCAGGGATGCCGTGCCGGCCTCAAGGTTGGCCATGGCGTTCCGGTAGGAGTCCGGGCTCATGGACTGTTCCATGCTCTCCGCCAGGGCTTCCTCCACCGTGAGGCCCCGAAGGCGGAGGATGGAGGGACTGATGAAATCGTATGTCCTTTTCCGCAGATCCCAGGTCCAGATCACGTCCCCGGCGTTTTCGGCCAGCAGGCGGTACCGGGCCTCGCTATTCTTCAGCGCATCGTCCAGCTCTTTCCGGTGGAGGGACGCCAGGATGGTCGCCCGAACGCTGCCGGGGGGGTCGTCGGCCAGGAAGAAGGAGTGAGCGCTGGCGACGTGCTCGGCCACCCGCTCGACCGTGAAGGTATCCGAGGAAAGGGCCGCAAGGACTACGAGTCCCCGGGATCGGAGCTCCCGGGGTCCCCGCCAAGAACCTTCCAGGTACCGTTGGGCCAGCTCCGGGGATGTCATGTCCAGGATCACGATCCCCGGAAGGATGTCCTCCTCCCGGGAAACCCTGGCCACGTCGAACTCGGAATCTGAAAGAATGCGCTCTAGACGCTCGTTCCCCCCGGGGGAGAAAAGCGACAAACGTCGCGGAATCTCCATTTTCTCAGTATGCTACGAAAATTCGAGATTGTCCACCGGGAAATGTGCCGATCACTCCAGGACGGCCCGGATCCGGCGCACCCCGGCGCTGGAACTCTGTTCCTTCTGGATGACGAACTTCCCCAGGACTCCCGTGCGCTCCACGTGGGGGCCGCCGCAGACCTCCTTGGAGAAGTCCCCGACGGCGTAGACCTTCACGCTCTCCCCGTACTTCTCCCCGAATAGGGCCATGGCGCCTTCGGCCTTCGCCTCCTCCAGGCTCTCCACCTTCATGGACACGGGGAGGTCCCGGCGGATCTGCTCGTTCACGATCTCCTCGACCTTCCGGATCTGCTCCGGCGTCATGGGCTGGTCATGGGAGAAATCGAAACGGAGGCGCTCGGCGGTTATGTTAGAACCCTTCTGGCCCACGTGGTCTCCCAGGACCATCCGCAGGGCCCTGTGCAGGAGATGGGTGGCGGTGTGGTACTTCACCGCGGCTTCGCCGTGGTCCGCGAGTCCCCCCTTGAAGACCTGCTCGCTCCCCGCCCGGGAGAGTTCCTGGTGCTTCTTGAAGGCCTCGTCGAATTCCGGGCGGTCCACGGTCATGCCGCTCTCCGCCGCCAGCTCCTCGGTCAGCTCGATGGGGAAGCCGTAGGTGTCGTAGAGCTTGAAGGCCAGCCGGCCCGGCATCACCTTCTTCGGGTTCTTCAGGAGCCCGGGGAGCATCTTCTCGAACTCGTGCTCGCCTTTCTGCAGTGTCTCCAGGAATTTAGCCTCTTCGCGCTCCAGTTCGGTGATTATCCGTTCCTGGTTGTCAAAGAGCTCCGGATAGGCCTTGCCGAAACGCTCGATGACCACCTGGGCGGGCTTGGTCA
>JBFZER010000098.1:0-17425 GCA_041306765.1 Spirochaetota bacterium
CTCCGCCGGAGCGGGGGATTCGGCTCCGGCGGAGCCGGGATCCGCCGGGGCCGGAAGCCCCTCGACCCTCCGGTTGCCGGCGGGATCGGGGCCGGGCGGGGGGCGGGAGCAGGCTGCCAAGACCGCCGCGAGGGCCAGGATCGACAGGGCAGGGGCGGCGTTGTGCTTTCGGATCACGGTATCGTAGTATGGAGGTTCCGGAGGATCGGGTCAAATGGAATCGTGGGGTGGGGGTAGGTCGGCCGCAATATCCCGTCCGGCGGGGCGGAGGGCGCGCCGGTGAACTGGCGGGCGGGCCCGGACCTTGAGGCAACCCTTGAGGGGAAACCCCCTCCCTGGGCGGATCGTTTCGTGCGCCGGGTCGGCTCCGCGGTGCACAGGTTCGGGATGATCGGGGACGGGGACGGAGTGCTGGTGGGCGTCTCGGGGGGAAAGGACTCCCTGGCCCTGTGCCTGGCCCTGGAGCTCCGCCGGCGCCGCGTCCGGGACGATTATGCGCTGGCCGCCCTCCTGATCGACTGGGACGACGATCCCGCGGATCCCGACGATTCGGAAGACCTTCGGGCGTTCTTCCGGGTCCTCGGGGTGCCCTTCGGGATACGCCGGGCTTCACGATCCAGCCCGAGGGCCGGACAAAGCTGGGGGTGCTACGAATGTTCCCGGGCACGGAAGCGTGAGCTCTTCCGGGCGGCCCGGGAAGCGGGTCTCGGAACCGTGGCCCTGGGGCACACCCTGGACGACATGGCGGAAACCCTGCTCCTGAACCTGGCGATCCATGCCCGTTTTGAAGGCATGGAACCCTCGCGGGAGTTCTTCGGGGGAAGCCTACGGATCGTGCGGCCCCTCTGCACGGCCCGGGAAGGCGCAGTCCGGACCTTCGCGGAGCGCATGGGCCTGCCCATCCGGACTTCCGGCTGCCCCCGGGAAACCCTCAACCCGAGGAGGAGGGCCCAGGCCCTCCTTGTGGATATGGCGAAAATCGATAGACTAGTACGGGAGCACCTCTTCGCCGCGTACATGGGCGGGACCCCCCGGGGCATCCCGGCGGAGGAGGGCAGGGCGGCCGAGCCGGCGCAAGGGGCGGAAAAATCGGGCGGGGAGGGACGGGCATGGAAATCCACAACCTAATGGAAGACATAGTACGAGATACGGTGGACGAACTGTTCGATTCGGAGGAGAAGAGGCCCGGGCTGGGATTTTGTACCTGCGCCCAGTGCCGGATGGACGTAAGCTGCTACGTTCTCAACCGCATCGCTCCGGAATACGTGACCTCCGGCCGTGGGGTCGTGCACGAAGAGACCGACTGGTCCGGCAAGGTCCAGAGGGCCGCGGACGTCATATGTCTGGTGCGGGAGGGTTGGACCCGCATCAATCAGAAGAAGCGGCCCCAATACCACCAGGACGCTCCGACCGTAGCCCTGGAGCTTCCTGCGGGGCCCGTTTATAATTTTCCTTCCGTGATGGGCCGCCTGTTCAACGGCACCGATTTCGCGCCCCTGACGGATGTCCAGGTAGGGCTGTACCGGGGGGACGAGCTGCTGCCCATGATTGACCCCAACTGGCAGAACCCCTGCCGCATCGTGCGGGAAACCGAGGGGGCCTTCATCTTCTGGCCCCGTCCCCTGCCGGCCCGCGCCCCCGGGGAAGATTCGGTGTTCCAGCTCCGGGTCCACGCCGAGGTTCCCGGGTTCGAGGAGGTATCCCACTACTTCGAGCTTGCCCTGAAGTCGGAGACCGCCGCAATCGGCCAGATCACCGTCCGGGCGGTGCATAAACTTCCGGATCTGTATGTGTTTCCACGGTGAACGGTGGACAGTGGACAGAAATGATTTCCGATATTCGTCGGCGTCTTGCGCGATAGCGTAGGAATCAACGGAATTCTGTAGCCATTTCCGTTTACCGTCCACCGTCCACTGTTTACCTTACATACCCCACCAGCTCATACGCCGGAATCAATTCCAGGTAATGCAGAATATCCAGCATGCCCCGGGTCTCGGTGTGCCGGATCTTGACCACCCTGAAAGCGATCATTCGGGGGGTGGCCAGGGGCAGGGCCAGGGGATACCCGTTATGGTCCACGACCTGGTCTATGGACAACCGCAGGGGGATCTCCTGGGTATCCCCCTCCGGAAACACGACGTAGTTCGTCTCTAGGGTCATATACGCAGTCTAGCGGCGCTCCACGGTCGGCGCAATACGGCATTCGGTGTTTCCCATTTTCGGATCACAATCACTATACATCCGTTTCCATAAATTATGATAATTTTTTCTGTCTCCTCGATTCCGTCTACTCTTGCCTGTTGACAATGGAATTTTGAGGGATAGTATAGGATCAGGTGGGAAATAGTGGGAAATAATAGGAAACAGTGGTATGGAACTGCTCACCGGTGAATTCCGGAACACCCTGGACGAAAAAGGCAGGCTTTCCCTGCCCGCCAAGCTCCGCGGGGAGCTGCCGGGGACTGTTCTGGTCGTCACCCAGGGGGTCGATTCCTGCCTCTGGCTTTTTCCGCCCGAGCAGTGGAAGGTCCTCTCGGCCAAGCTGCTCGAACAGACCAGCCTGTTCCATGCCCGCGCCCGCCTGATCCAGCGCCGGATCCTGGCTCCGAGCCAGGAAATGGAGATCGACAAGGCGGGACGCATCGCGATCCCCCAGGCCCTGCGGGAGTTTGCGGGGCTCTCCAAGGATTGCGTGATCCTGGGGATCACGAAGTACATCGAAATCTGGGACGCCGAAGCCTACAGGAAGTACCTGGAAGCGAACGAATCGGAGTTCCTGGCGGCCGCCGAGGAGCTCGGCGGGCTGACCCTCTAGGGGCCGGGGGTGGAGATAGTCCACGTCCCGGTCCTCCTGGGGGAGGTTCTGGACCGCCTGATTCCGCCCCGCCAGGACGGGCTCATGGTGGACGCGACCCTGGGGGAGGGCGGCCATGCGGAAGCCTTTCTTTCCAGGTACCCCGGACTTCGGTACCTGGGGGTGGACGCGGACGAGGAGATACAGGCAAAGGCGCGGAAGCGGCTTGCGCCGTACGGCGGCAGGATCCGGTTCGTGCGCTCGTACTACGACGAGTTTTTCGGAGCATTCCGGAAGGAGGTGGAAGAGGGAAGTCAGGAGCGTCCCGGGATCATTTTGTTCGACCTGGGGGTATCCATGTTCCATTTCCGGGAATCGGGGCGGGGGTTCAGCCTCCAGGGCGACGAGCCGCTGGACATGAGGCTGGACCGCATGACTGGGAGGACCGCCTCGGATCTCGTGAACGGGCTGGACCGCGCGGAGTTGGAGAAGATCTTCCGGGATTACGGGGAAGAGCCGTTTTCGGGGCGCATAGCCCGGGTTATCGTCGAAGAGCGGGGCGGGCATCCCTTCACGACGTCCAGCCGCCTCGCCCAGACGATACTCCGGGCCGTCCCGGGAAAGTTCCGCCACGGCCGCATCCATCCGGCGACCCGGTGTTTCCAGGCGCTCCGGATAGCGGTGAACGACGAGCTGGGCCGGGCGGAACGGGCTCTCCGGGACGCGGCGGAATCGTTGGAGGTCGGGGGATTTCTGGGGGTCATCAGCTTCCATTCCCTGGAGGACAGGATCGTGAAGACCCTGTTCAGATCCCTGGCGAGGTCGCCGGAACCGGAGGCGGACCTCAAGGGCGCGCCGGGCGCGCCGATACCTAAGAGTAGGGGTCCCCTCCTTGAGATCGTGACCAAGAAGCCCGTCGCGCCGGGACCTGAGGAGACGGAGGCCAATCCGGCCTCCCGGAGCGCGAAACTGCGGATCGCCCGAAGGGCCGATCCAGAGCGGCCGGTTCCGGACAAGTACCGTAGCCGGAGAGAGGAAGAGCAATCATCGTGAAGCGCGTCCTTGCCGTACTCGCCGTCCTGACGGTTCCCCTTCTCCTGCTGGCCACGGTCCGCCAGACCGCCCGGTTCCAGACCCTTCGCGCGGAAGCCCTGCGGCTGGAAGCCCTGCAGAAGGACTGGATCGAACAGAACCGCAAACTGCTCGCGGCCATCTCCGTCCTGTCCGCCCGATCCCGGGTGGACGAAGCGGCCCGGGAGAGCCTGGGCCTGGTCCCGGTCCGGCCCGAAGGAATCCTGCGCATCGAAATCCAGAACAAGGGGAGCGGCATCGATGGTTGACGGGTCGACCGTCCTGTTCGATGCGGGATGGCTTTCCGCGTCCGCCGGCGGAAGGCTCTCCGGGAATCCCGGGGCGTCCGTTTCCACGGTGGAAGTGGATTCCCGGTCGGTGCGTTCCGGCGCCCTCTTCGCGGCCCTGCCGGGCGAGCGGGCGGACGGCCACGATTTCATCGCCCCGGCCCTGGCGGCGGGCGCGACGGCGATCCTGGCGACCGAGGAGGGCTGGAAGCGCCGCTCAGCCGCCCTGGATCCCGCCCTGGCCCGCGCCGGGGCCGCTCTCGTCCTGGTACCGGATACCCTTTCCGCCCTCCAGGAGGCGGCCCGGGCCTGGCGCCTGCGGTTTCCGTCCCTGGTTCGGGTGGGGATCACCGGATCCAGCGGCAAGACCACGACCAAGGAGTGCCTGGGGCGCATCCTCTCCGTGAAGTTCCGGACCGCGGTCAATCCCGGAAATCTCAATTCCGAGATCGGGCTCCCCCAAGCCATGTTCCTCCTTCGAGCCGAGCATGAGGTGGGGGTCTTCGAGATGGGGATCAACCACGCCGGCGAGATGGACGCCCTGGTCCGGGTGTGGGAGCCTTCCCACGCGCTGGTCACCAACATCGGGACTGCCCATATCGGAATTCTCGGCAGCCGGAAGGCCATCGCCGAGGAAAAAAGGAAAATTTTCTCCCGGATGACCGGGTCCGGCGCGGCCTTCGCGTGGGAGGACGACGAGTTCCTGCCCGTCCTGGCGGAGGGCCTGCCCGCCCGGCTGCGGACCTTCGGTCCCCGCACCCTGGAGGGCTACGAGGGATGCAAGGACTCCGGCCTCGAGGGCTGGATCCTGCGGTATCGGGGTGTCGAAATCGCCTTTCCGCTGCCGGGGCGCCACAACCTGCAGGACGCCCTGGCGGCGATCGCCATGGCGAGCGCCCTGGGCTGCGGCCCCGAGGAAATCCGGGAAGGCCTTGAGGGCGTCACGGCCCTGTTCGGGCGGTCCGAGATCTTCCGGGGTCCGGTCACGATCCTGCGGGACTGCTACAACTCGAACCCGGATTCCGCCTCCCGCGCCCTCGACTTCTGCGACTCCCTGGCCTGGACCGGCCGGCGGGTATACGCCCTGGGATCCATGCTGGAACTGGGGACGGAGTCCGAGGCGGAGCACCGCGACCTGGGCGCCCGCGCCGGGACCTCCCGGGCGGATGCCCTTCTCTTTTTCGGTGCGGAGACCGCCGAATCCGCCCGGGCGGCCCGGGAGGCGGGATTCCGCGGTACAGTGGTCCAGACCGCGGATTTCGACGAGCTGGCCCGGAAGGCCGGCGATATCGCGCGCGACGGCGATCTGTGGCTCCTCAAGGCCTCCCGGGGCATGGAGCTGGAGCGTCTGACCGACATCCTGAGACGGGGGTAAGCCGTGTTCCTGGAATGGATCTACCCGCTTGAAAAGTACTTCTCCGCCCTGAACGTATTCCGCTACCTGACGTTCCGGTCGGCCTACGCCGCCGTGACGGCCCTGCTCATCGCCTTCCTGTTCGGGCCCGCGATCATCGAGCGGCTCAAGATCTTCAAGTTCGGGCAGTCCGTGCGCTCCGACGGCCCCCAGACCCACCTGGTCAAGACGGGCACGCCGACCATGGGCGGCGTTTTCATCATATTGTCCGTGTCGATCGCGGTCCTTCTCTGGGTGGACCTGCACAACGTCTACGCCTGGATCTGCCTTCTGGCCCTCCTGGGCTGCGGTGCCGTCGGATTCCTGGACGACTGGCTCAAGATCAAGCGGAAGAACTCCGACGGCCTCTCCGCCCGGTTGAAGCTTGTCCTGCAGGGCGTCGTGGCCGTCGCGGTGGTGATCTTCCTTGCCCTCAACCGCACGGAGCACACCACGAAACTCTACCTTCCGTTCTTCAAGAACCCGATCCTTGACCTGGGGGGGTTCTACTACCCCCTGGCCGTCGTCTACATAGTCGGCTGGTCCAACGCGGTCAACCTGGCGGACGGCCTGGACGGGCTTGCCACGGGGCTCACGATCATGGCCCTCATCGCATTCTCCATCATCACCTACATCACCGGCCGGGCCGACTGGTCCGGATACCTGGCCATACCCTTCGTCCGCGGCGCGGGGGAGCTCACGATCTTCAACCTGGCCCTCATGGGAGCCTGCGTAGGCTTCCTCTGGTTCAACAGCCATCCCGCGGAGGTTTTTATGGGGGACGTCGGCTCCCTCGCCCTGGGCGGGGTTCTGGGAGTCCTTTCCCTCCTGGTCAAGAAGGAAGTGCTCCTGTTCATCATCGGGGGGGTCTTCGTGCTGGAGGAAGCTTCGGTGATCCTGCAGGTCGGGTACTTCAAGCTCACCAAGGGGAAGCGGCTGTTCAAGATGGCTCCCCTGCATCACCACTTCGAGCTGGGCGGATGGAAGGAGACGCAGGTGGTCATACGGTTTTGGATCCTGGGCGGGCTCTTCGCGATCATAGCCCTTTCCACCCTGAAGATTCAGTAGGAGGCGGCAATGGCATCGGGTTTCGACGTCGAGCGCACCTACCCGGGCCGGGGAGGGGACGCCTCCCTGCTCGCGTCGGCGGCACTCCTCTTCGGTACGGGCCTTGCCGTGCTGTACTCCGCCTCCTACGGCTATGCCCTCTCGCTCCAGAAACCCGCGGCCCACTTCCTGGCCCGTCAGCTGGGGTACGCGCCCCTGGCCTTCCTTGTGTTCCTGGTCTGCGCCTTCATGCCGATCGAGCGCCTCAAGTCCCTTGTGAAACCCCTGACCCTGATCGCCCTGGCCGCCCTCGTGCTTCCCTTCGTTCCGGGCATCGGGGTAAACCGGAACGGAGCCACACGCTGGATAGGGATAGGCTCCCGGACCTTCCAGCCTTCCCAGGTGTTCCGGGTATCCTTGATCCTCTACCTGGCCTACATCTTCTCCAAGAAGAGCGAGCGCATCCGGGACGTCGTGAACTCGGCCCTTCCGCCCCTTACGATAACCGCCGTCGGCGCGGTCCTCATCTTCCTGCAGAACGACTTCTCCACGGCCGTGATCCTCGTAGTGATCGCCGCGGCCCTGTTCTGGGCGGCCGAGGTGCCCCTGCGATTCTTTGCCGCACTGGCGACGATCCTTGCTCCCCTGACGGCCCTATCCGTCCTTACCAGCGACTTCCGCCTGCGCCGGATCATCGGATTCCTGTACCCGGGGTACGAGCCCACCGCCCTGGGCTACCAGGTGAACGGCTCGCTCCGGGCCATCCGGGCGGGCGGGATCTGGGGCAAGGGCCTGGGGCTGGGAACCCTGAAGCTGACGAGCGTCCCGGAGGTGCAGTCTGATTTCGTGTTTGCCGCCTTCGCGGAAGAGTCGGGGCTTCTCGGGGTCCTGGCTTTCCTGGGGATCTGGGGCTTCTTCCTCTGGCGGGGCTACCGCGCCGCCTTCCGGAGCCAGGACCGGTTCCGCTCCTACCTGGCCTTCGGCCTGGCGACGAGCATGGCCGTCCAGGTTCTGGTGAACATAGCGGTCGCGGCCGGCGTCCTGCCGGCCACCGGCATCCCTCTGCCCTTCTATTCCGCGGGCGGCTCGTCCTTCCTGGAGACAGCCGCCGCATGCGGGCTCCTGTACAACCTGTCCCGGGATTGCGGCGAAACGCGCCCGGACGACGCGGAGGTTTCCCATGGCTAATGCCGCCGCATACGACGTCGGCCGCGGAAAGACGGCTGAAGCACCCGCCGCACGCAGGCCGGCGGAGGCCGGCGAGGTCGGCAGGAGGGTGCTCATGGCCCTCATCCTGGGCTTTGTTCCGCTGGCCGCCGCCTCCCTCCTTTTGGTGTTCCCGGCGATGCGGATTTCCCGGTTCGAGATAGCCGGGGATACCTCCCTGGGGCGGGAGGAGCTTCTCCGGTGGGCTGCGATCCACGATACCGAGTACCTGGCCACCGTGGACTGCGAGAGGATCGCGGCCAACCTGGAAGCCCATCCCCAGGTGTCGGCCGCGGAAGTCAGCCGCCTGTTCCCGAACGGTCTCCGGCTCACGGTCACGGACCGGACCGCCGTGGCCGCGGTCCTTGCCACCGTGGACGGCAGGCTGGTTCCCGTGGGCGTGGACCGGGACGGCTTCGCCTTCCGCGCCCTCTCCGGTGCCAGCGACGTTCCGGTTCTTTCGGGCATCCGGTTCGAGGGTTTCCGCTTCGGGGTGCGCATGCCGGACTCCCTCCTGCCCGTCCTCCGGTCCCTGGAAGCCCTGGGGGAGGCGAATCCCGCGCTCCTGTCGGCTTTTTCGGAGATCCGGCTGGTCCGCAGGCCCTACGGGGAACTGGAACTCCTGCTGTATCCCCTGCAGTACCGGGTGCCCGTGAGAACCTCTACCGTATTGAATGAAGCACTGCTGCGCTCTATTATCCTCGTTCTCGACGTCGTGGAGAAGCAAGGACTCGCGCCCACCATATCGGAGCTCGATTTCCGGACGGGTACGGTGGTCTACCGCGTCAAGGAGGGAATTTCTGGCTGAGAACCTGATCGTCGGACTCGATATCGGCACGTCGAAGACCTGCGCGGTTATCGGGGAATATACCGAGAACGACGTCCTCGAGATCACCGGAGTGGGAACCGCTCCGTCCACGGGTCTCCGCAGGGGCGTGGTCGTGAACATCGAGGCTACCCTCAAGTCCGTGGCCCAGGCCGTGGAGGCCGCGGAGCTGATGTCGGGCCGGGAGGTACGGGAGTGCTGGGTGGGAGTGGCCGGTGCCAATGTCGAGGGCATCAACTCCCGGGGCGTGGTGGCCGTCACCGGCAAGGGGCGGGAGATCACTCAATCGGACGTGGACCGCGTCCTCGAGGCGGCCCGGGCGGTCGTCATCCCGATGGACCGGGAGATACTCCACGTCGTGCCCCAGACCTACATCGTGGACGACCAGAAGGGCATACGCAACCCCCTGGACATGATCGGGGTGCGCCTGGAAGCGGAGGTGCACATCATCACCGGCTCCGTCACCACGGCCCAGAACCTGGTCCGCTGCGTGAACCGCGCGGGCTTCAAGGCCGAGGGCCTCATCCTGCAGAGCCTCGCGGCGGCGCGGGCCGTCCTTTCCCAGGACGAGAGGGAGCTGGGCTGCCTGCTCCTGGACCTGGGGGGCGGCACCACGGATGTACTCGTATACAGCGAGGGTGCGCCGTACTACACGAACGTGGTGCCCGCCGGGGGCATCCAGGTCACCAACGACCTGTCGATCATGCTGAACATCCCCATGGACGCGGCGGAGCGGATCAAGCGCCAGTCGGGCTGCTGCTACCTGCCCCTCGTGGATCCCGAGGAGACCGTCATAGTCCCCGGGGTGGGCGGACGTCCGCCCCAGGAGGTTTCCCGCCAGAGGATCGCCTCCATCGTCCAGCCCCGGATGGAGGAGATCTTCGGGATCGCCCGGGACCGGGTGGAGCAGATGGGGTATTCCCGCCACGTGAAGGGCGGTGTGGTGTTGACCGGGGGAGGAGCCCTCATGCCCGGCGCCGCGGAGCTGGCCTCGTCCCTGTTCGGCCTGCCCGCCCGGGTCGGCTCCCCCTTCACCGTGGGAGGGCTCGTGGAGGAGTACCGCAGCCCCCTGTACTCGACCGCCGTGGGTCTGGTGCTGGCCGGGGCGGAACGCGCGGCGCCCCGCGCCCCGGAAGCCCGCCCGGCGGCGGAGCGCAAGGGGCCCGGGCTGGCGGTCCGCATCCTGGACTGGTTTCGCAAGGAGTTTTTCTAGGAAGAACGTATACGCGCCCGGACAGAACCCTGCATCGAATCGTAGAACGCCGTGAACCTGGGAGGGGAGCATGACGGTAGAACTGGTGAATGAAACGTCGACGAATCCGACGGTCATAAAGGTCATAGGAGCGGGGGGCGGAGGCTCCAACGCTGTCAACCGGATGATTGAAGCCGGCGTCCAGAACGTCGAGTTCATCGCGGCCAACACGGACCTGCAGGCCCTGAACAGGTCCGGGGCCGAGGTGCGCCTGGGGCTGGGAGCCAAGGTCACCCACGGCCTGGGGGCCGGCGGCAAGCCGGAAGTCGGGGAGAAGGCCGCCCAGGAAGACCGGGAGGCCATCGCGCAGGCCGTGAAGGGCGCCGACATGGTCTTCGTCACCGCGGGGATGGGCGGAGGCACGGGGACCGGATCGGCTCCCGTCATAGCCCAGATCGCCCGGGAATCCGGGGCCCTGACCGTAGGGGTCGTGACCCGGCCCTTCGATTTCGAGGGCAGGGTGAAGGCGCGGATCGCGGAGGAAGGGATCGAGAAGCTCCGCCAGGCCGTGGATACCCTCATCGTCATCCCCAATCAGCACCTGCTCAAGGTGGTGGAGCGCCGAACCCCCATCCTGGAAGCCTTCCGCTTCGCGGACGACGTGCTCCGCCAGGGCGTGCAGGGAATCTCGGACCTCATCACCATCGCGGGGGAGATCAACATCGACTTCGCGGACGTGCGCACGGTGATGGAGGGCAAGGGCGACGCGATCATGGGCATCGGCACCGCTACCGGCGACAACCGGGCCGTGGAGGCGGCCGAGAAGGCCATCTCCAATCCCCTGCTGGAGGACGCCCGGATCGACGGCGCCCGGAGCATTCTGATCAACGTATCCGGAGGCGAGGATCTCTCCCTGACCGAGTTCCAGGAGATCGTGAACATCATCTCCGAGAACGCGGATCCCGACGCCCTCATCATCCCGGGGGTCGTGCACGACGATTCGCTGGGCGACGAGGTGCGGGTGACCGTGATCGCCACGGGGTTCCAGAGGTCCCTGAAGACCGCGGATTCGACCATCCGGCAGGAGACCCGCCGGGGCGCGGAGGACTACCTGACCCCGGACGAATGGAAACGCATCACCGAGGCTCCCGCCCAGAAGAAGCAGTACCTCCTGGGCCGCAACGACGCGGAGGACGAGCTGGACATCCCCACGGTCCTGCGGGACAAACGGTACCAGGCGGAGAGGAACGAGGCGTAGCGGCGTGGACGACCTCCTCGAGCGCTACCGGGCCTACCTCATCACGGCCCGACGCCGCAGCCCTCTGACGGCGGAAGTCTATCTCCGGGAAGCCCGGGGGCTGATCCAGAGCCTGACGGAACGGGATGCGGACATCCTGGCCGTGACGCCCCGGGAACTCCTCGAGTACCTGGTGGAGCGCCGGAGCGCGGGGCTCTCCTCCACGACCATGGCCCGGGTGGTGTCCAGCGTCCGCTCCTTGTTCCGGTTCCTGAGGCTCGAGAACCTGCGGACGGACGATCCCTCGGAACTCATAGAGACCCCCCGGCTGGAGCGCGCCCTGCCGGACGTGCTGGCCCTGGAAGAGATCGACAGGCTCCTGGCCAGCATCGACGTGTCGGATCCCGGCGGAATCCGGGACCGGGCTCTCTTCGAGCTGATCTATTCCTGCGGGCTCCGGATCAGCGAGGCCGCGGGCCTGACCTTCGACTCCCTGTTCCTCAAGGAACGGATGCTCCGGGTCACCGGCAAGAGGCGCAAGGAACGGATCGTGCCGTTCGGGGACAACGCGGCCCGGTGGCTGGCCCTCTACCTGGACACGGCGCGGCCGGCCCTCGCCAAGGGGCGGCGGAACGACCGGGTCTTCCTGAACCACCTGGGCAAGGGGATTTCCCGCAAGGGGGTGTGGAAGCGGTTCTCCCAGGTCCGCGACCTGTCCGGTGTGGGCGGCAAGGTGCATACCCTGCGCCATTCCTTCGCCACCCACCTCCTGGCCGGGGGGGCGGACCTCCGGACCGTGCAGGAACTCCTGGGGCACTCGGATATCGCCACGACGCAGATCTATACCCATGTGGATCCGGAGTCCCTGGGGGACTATCACCGGGAATATTTCCCGCGGCGCTGAATCGGGTCTTGATTCGGCGATCGATTCGGGCCGCGCCGAGCCGAAAGGCAAGCGCGGCGGGCCGGGAAGGCCGTAGTAAGGAGGGAGAGTTCATGAGACGAACCAGGGTCCGGATAGCCCTTCTCCTGGCCGCGGCGGCCGTCCTCTCGTCCTGCGGCGACGGCGGAGACCTGAAAAAGATCTTCGACCTGGAGGAGCGGAGCGTCAAGGGAGCGCCGCCGTCCACCATCGAGGACCTCAAGAAGGGGATCGCGGAGTATTCCCGGGAAGCGGATCGGACGATCGAGGCCTCGGAACGGATCGGTACCTACTGGCGCCTCCTGTCCGTGCGGTACATGGAGAGGAGGATGTACATCGAGTCCTACGAGGCCGCCAAGGAAGCCCTGCGGTACTTCCCGGACAACTCCGGCCTGTACTACTCGATAGGCCTGGGGCTTTCCTACCAGGCCAAGATCGATTCGGTATCCGGAAGCGCGGCCCTGCCCCTGCTCCGGGAGCGGCTGGCCTCCGCGGAGACCGCGTTCCTGCGGGCCCTGGAGTTCAATCCCCGGTACGGACGCGCCCTCTACGCCCTGGCGGTGCTCTACGTCTTCGAGCTGGACAGGTCCGGGGACGCGGGACCCTACCTGTCGCGGCTGCTGGAGATCGAGACCCAGAACGTGGATGCCATGTTCCTGCTGGCCAGGGTACGGTATTCCGAGGGACGCTTGGAGGATGCCGCCAATCTCTACGACTCCATCCTGGCGGTCACCAAGGTCGAGGAGAAGCGAAAGCAGGCGGAGGAGAACAAGAAGATCGTGCTGGACTTGTTGTATGAAGGAAGACCGAGACCGTAGCCGGTTCCGGCTTGCCCTGGACCGCGTGCCCTTCCTCCGGGCCCGGGACAAGATACGGGCGGACTCCGTCCTTGACCCCCGGTCGGGGCTTTCAGTACTTTCCCCGGAACGGCTGGAGGCCCTGCTGGGCCGGCGGCTGGGGCCCCGGTCACGGCCCCGGACTCCCGGCGGGGAAGGTCCCCTGGCCTGGGAGCCCGAGGCCTGGCTTGCCCGGGCGGACCGGGACCTGGAGTGGTTCGAGGAGTCCGGGGTACGGTTCTGCGCCTTCGGGGATCCGGAATACCCTCCCGTTCTCCGGGAGACCGCCCGGCCCCCCTTCCTGCTCTACTGGAGGGGGTCCCTTCCGGATCCGGAGCTCCCCCTCCTGGGGATGGTGGGCACCCGGTACCCCACGGGCAGAGGACTCGCGGAAGCGGAGCGCCTGGCCGCGGAGGCGGCGGAGTTCGGGATAGCCGTGGTCTCCGGACTGGCCCGGGGGATCGACGCGGCCTGCCACCGGGGCGCCCTGGAGGCCGGAGGCCGGACCTGGGCGGTGCTGGGCTGCGGGATCGATTCGGTCTATCCCCTCCGGAACCGCGGCCTGGCCGCCCGGATGGTGCAGACCGGCGGGGGGCTCGTGTCCGAGTATCCCCCCGGGACGGAAGCCCTGCGCTACCACTTCCCGGAGCGCAATCGAATCCTGGCGGGGCTGTGCCGGTCCGTCCTGGTCGTGGAGGCTCCCCGGGAATCCGGCGCTCTCATCACGGCGGACTTCGCCCTGGAGGAGGGACGGGATGTCCTTGTGGCGGCAGGCTGCCTGGATGGATCCCGGTCTGAGGGCTGCGCGCGGCTCCATTCCGAGGGGGCTCCCGCGGTTACGGACCTTTCGGAGTTGGCGGGAGAGTGGGGCATGAACCCCGATCGAGGATACGCGACCGCAAAAAGCGGGCTGTTCGCCCAGACGACGGAGCGAGGATGGTGAGCGACATGGTGGATACGGAAAAAGCCTCGACGGCGGGCTCCGCCGCGGTGACGGGGGGCGGGAAAAAGAAAGCCGCACCCAGGAAAAAGCCCGCGACCAAGGCCAAGGCCTCAAAAAAACGCAGCGGAACCCTGGTGATCGTGGAATCCCCCGCCAAGGCGAAGACCATCGAAAAATACCTGGGCGGCAGCTACACGGTCCTAGCATCCATGGGCCACCTGATCGATCTTCCCAAGTCCCGCCTGGGCATCGACCCGGACCGGGATTTCGAGCCGGAGTACCTGACCATCCGGGGGAAGGCCAAGCTCCTGAAGGAACTTCAGAAGGCGGCGAAGAAAAACCGCACCGTGCTCCTGGCCTCGGACCCGGACCGGGAAGGGGAGGCCATCTCCTACCATATCCGAAACGCCCTCCTGGCCAAGGATCCGGACCTGGCCATTCGCCGGATCGAGTTCAACGAGATCACCCCCCAGGCCATCCGGGACGCCGTGGGCCATCCACGGGAACTGGACGCCTCCCGGGTGAACGCCCAGAAGGCGCGACGCGTGCTGGACCGTCTGGTGGGATACCATCTCTCGCCCCTCCTGTGGAAAAAGGTGAAGAACGGACTGTCCGCGGGACGGGTCCAGTCCGTCGCCCTCCGGTTGATCTGCGAGCGGGAAGCGGACGTGGAATCCTTCATCCCCGAGGAATTCTGGAGCCTGGAGGCCACCTTCCGCAAGGGCCGCCACGTCTTCACCGGGGAACTGGTCCAGTGGAAGGGCGAAAAGCCCGAGTTGAAGGGCGAGGCCGCGGTGAAGGCCATCGAGGAAGCCGTCACGGGAGCGGAGGCGGTGGTTCGGGACATCCGGGAGACGGAGAAGACCCTCCGGCCCAAGCCTCCCTTCACGACCTCCAAGCTGCAGCAGACTGCGGCCAACCGGCTGGGCTTCACCAGCAAGAAGACCATGCAGATCGCCCAGCAGCTCTACGAGGGCGTCAACGTGGGCTCCACCCGAATCGGCCTCATAACCTACATGCGTACCGATTCTGTGCGACTTTCCCAGACGGCCCTGGAGGACGCCCGCCGGTACATCGGCCAGAACTTCCCGGCGGAGCTCCCGCCCGAGCCTCTGGTGTACAAGACGGACAAGAAAGCCCAGGACGCCCACGAGGCCGTACGGCCCACCACCGTGGAATACACGCCGGACAAGGTCAAGGACCACCTTACGAAGGACCAGCTCAAGCTGTATACGCTGATCTGGGAACGCTTCGTTTCCTGCCAGATGACCAACGCCAAGATCCGTTCCACCGCCCTGGACGTGGGGGCCGGGGACGGGATCTTCCGGATAAACGCCTCCCGGGTCGTGGAAAAAGGCTTCTACAAGGTCCTCAAGATCTCCACGACCAAGGAGGACAAGGAAACCCTCCTGCCGGACATCGCCGTGGGGGAAACCCTCAGGGTGGAACAGCTCCAGCGGTCGCAGCATTTCACCCAGGGCCCCTCCCGGTTCACGGACGCCTCCATCATCCGGATCCTGGAGGAGAAGGGGATAGGTCGTCCCTCCACCTACGCGCCCATCATCTCGGTGCTGCTGGAGCGGTACTACGTAACCCGGGATAACCGCCAGCTGGCCCCCACCACCCTGGGCCGGATGATCAACGAAATCCTGGTGGACTCCTTCCCCGCCGTGGTGGACGTCGGGTTCACGGCGGGAATGGAGGAGATGCTGGACCACGTCGAGGACGAGCGTCGGGACTGGGTGGGCGCCATCCGGGATTTCTACGGTCCCTTCAAAAAACGAGTGGACCATCTCATGGAGAGCCTGGAATCCCTGCGAGGCCGGCTGGACGAACCCACGGACCTGGTCTGCGAGAAATGCGGGAAGCCCATGGTCAAGAAACTCGGGCGCTTCGGGTTCTTCCTGGCCTGCACCGGATTCCCGGGGTGCCGGAACACCCGGTCCATACCCCTGGCCACGTGCCCCCGCCCCGGCTGCGGGGGGGAAATCGTGGCCCGGCGCAAGGCCGGAGGCCGGGGCAGGGAGTTCTACGGCTGCACCCGCTACCCGGAGTGCGACTTTCTCACCTACTACAAGCCCACCAACACCAACTGTCACAAATGCGGGCAGTTCCTGGTGGAACGGTACGACAAGAAGCGCGGACCCTACAAAGCCTGCATCAATCCCCAGTGCGATTACCTGCATTCCCAGGAGGACGAGCATGCACCCGAGGATTGAGGCCTACCTGGCGTACCTGGAGGCCGTGCGGAACCTCTCCCCGCGCACGGTGGAATCCTACCGGAGCGACCTTGCTTCCTGGGAGGCCTACCTGGAGGGGAAGGGGCGGGGATTCCAGGAAGCCTCGACCCAGGACGTTCGGGGATTCATGGCCTCCCGGGTCCAGTCCGGCTTCGCGGCCTCCTCGGTGAACCGGGCCCTGTCCTCCGTGAAGGGGCTGTACCGCTATATCCAGCGCTTCCCCGGGCCTGCCGGATCGCCCGCGGATCCCGCCCGGGACGTGGAGGGTCTGCCCGCGGGCCGGCCTCTGCCCCGGTTCCTCTTCGAGGATGAGATGAACGGGCTCATCGAGTCCGCCGCGGGAACCGATTTCGCGGAAGTCCGCGACCGGGCGCTCCTGGAGCTCCTGTACAGCACGGGGTGCCGGGTCTCCGAGGTCGCCGGGCTGCGGCTCTCGGACGTGGATCTTGCCAAGGGTTCCGCCCGGGTGACGGGAAAGGGGCGCAAGGAGCGGGTGGTCTTCCTGGCGGATTCCGCCCGGGCGGCGCTCGCGGCCTGGCTGCCCTTCCGCCGGGCCAAAGCGGGGACGGACGTTCCCTGGCTCTTCGTGAACGCCCGGGGCGGCCGGCTCACGACCCGCGGCATAGCCTGGCTCCTGGACCGCCGTGTGGCGATGCTCGGACTGGGCAAGCGCATCTCACCCCACGCCTTCCGGCATTCCTTCGCCACCCACCTGGTCGGCCGGGGGGCCGACGTGCGGGTCGTCCAGGAGCTCCTGGGTCACGCGAACATATCCACCACCCAGGTCTACACCCACGTGGACCTGAAGCGCCTGCGCGAGGTGTACGAGCGGGCGCACCCCCACGGGAGCGGCAGATGAAGATACGATCGACGACGGTGCTTGCCGTCCGACGGGACGGCAAGGTAGCCATGGCCGGGGACGGCCAGGTGACCATGGGCGCCACGGTCATGAAGAGCAACGCCCGCAAGGTTCGCAAGGTCTACGACGGGAAGGTCCTGGTCGGGTTCGCGGGAGCCACAGCGGACGCTTTCACCCTGTTCGACCATTTCGAGACCAAGATCAAGGAATACTCCGGGGATCTCACCCGGGCGGCCGTCGAGCTGGCCAAGGATTGGCGGACGGACAAGATGCTCCGCCGCCTGGAAGCCCTCCTCCTGGTGGCGGATGCGGAGAAGACCCTGCTCCTGTCCGGGACCGGGGACGTCATCGAGCCCGCTGAGAGCGTCATCGCCATCGGCTCCGGGGGACCCTACGCCTATGCCGCCGCCCTGGCCTACCTGGATTCGGGGGATCTGTCCGCCGCGGAAGTCGCCCGGCGATCCCTAGCCATAGCCGCGGGCATCTGTATCTACACGAACGCCCAGGTCACCGTGGAGGAACTGCCGTGACGGACGACTTTGTCCGGCTGACCCCGGCCCGTATCGTGGAGG
>JBFZER010000099.1:0-11471 GCA_041306765.1 Spirochaetota bacterium
TTCCGATCTGGATCTTCCTGCCCGCGGGCCCCCGGCTGGGAAGCGTAGTGATCGAGGCCAAGGGACTGTCCAAGGCCTACGGGGACAGGGTCCTCTTCCAGGACCTGGAGTTCGAGATTCCCCCCGGGGCCGTGGTGGGCATCGTGGGTCCCAACGGAGCGGGCAAGACCACCCTGCTCCGGCTGATCACCGGGGACGAGAAGCCCGACGGCGGAAAGCTCCGCCTGGGGGAGACCGTGAAGCTGGCCTACGCGGACCAGATGCGGGGAAACCTGGACCCGGACAAGTCGGTCTGGGAACAGCTCTCCGGGGGCCTGGACATCATCAAGCTGGGGGGAACCCGGGAGATCAACTCCCGGGCCTTCTGTTCCTGGTTCAATTTTTCCGGGGCGGACCAGCAGCGCAAGGTGGGCGTCCTGTCCGGGGGCGAGCGGAACCGCCTCAACCTGGCCCTCATGGTGCAGACCGCCGCCAACGTCCTTTTGCTGGACGAGCCCACCAACGACCTGGACGTGAACACCCTGCGCGCCCTGGAGGAGGCCCTGGACTCCTTCGCGGGCTGCGCCCTGGTGGTCAGCCACGACCGCTGGTTCCTGGACCGGGTGGCCACCCACATCCTTGCATTCGAGGACGGGGAGGTGCTCTGGTACGACGGCAACTGGTCCGAATACGCGGAGTACCGGCGGGAAAAGCTCGGCGCATCCGCGGATCGTCCCCATCGGTACGTGTATAGAAAATTGGAGAGGTAAGAGGTAGCCCATGGCCCGATACGCCCTTCTCTTCGTCCCCTACGCCCTGCAGCTGCTCTGTATCGTCCACATCATGCGCACCGGAAGGGAGTTCTACTGGATCTGGATCGTCATCATACTCCCCTACGTGGGCGGCCTTGCGTACCTGATCGTGGAGATCCTGCCGGGCCTGAGGAGGGGCGGGAGACGGGTGGAGGCCGCGAAGGCCGCGATGGCCAAAGTCCTGGTGCCCGGAAAGAAGCTCCGGGATCTCCGGAACAAGGCGGAATTCTCCCCCACCGTGGAGAACAAGGTGGAGTACGCGGACGCCCTGGCGGAAGAGGGGTCCTGGGCGGAAGCGCTGGCGGAGTACGAGGCTTGCCTGGGGGGGCTGGCGCGTAACAATCCGGCCCTCCTCTACAAGGCCGCGGCGGCCGCCTTCGAAGCGGGGGAGCCGGAGAAGGCGGCCGGGTACCTCGGAAGGCTTTCGAAGAAACCCAACGGAGTCTTCGAGCAGAAGGCCTGGAACGCCCTGCACCTGCGGATCCTCGAGAGAACCGCCTCTCCGGAAGCCGTTTCCGCGGAATACGATCGCGTCCGGACCCTGGCGAACGATCGGGAGATCGACTGCCTCTACCTGGAGTACCTGGAGAGGTCGGGGAACCTGGACAGGCTCGAATCCCTGCTGGAGCGGATACGGGCCGAGGAGGAGTCCCTCCGGGGCATGAACGTACGGTACGACAAGGAGTTCTACCGCAGGGCCTACGCCGTGGGCAAGCGGGCCCGGCGCGGAACGATCTAGGGGAGGTTCCGGATTCCGGAAGAACCGCGTGGAAATTCCTGCGGGGATGATAGAATCGGGTAGATCCCGCAACCCGGAGGAGGCTCGACATGATCCGATTTGACGCCTTCCCGAAACCTTCCATCCGAATCGCCTTGGTGCTGATCCTGGCCGCGGCCCTGGCCCCCGCCTTCCTGGTCATCGCCGTAACCGGGGCCGAGCACGCCCGGTACCTGGAGGAGGAAGCCTCCGCGGCCGCGCTCAGGCAGGCCTTGGCCTTCGGGGACATCCAGATCCGGATCACCGAATCCACCCGCCAGACCCTTGCCACCCTGGCGGCCCTCCCGGCCTTCCGGGAGGGCAACTTCGAGGTTGTCGACCGGATCCTTAAATCCGTGCACGCGGAAAATCCGGAATACCTGAACTTCTCCCTCACCGACGCGGGGGGCCGCATAACCGCCTCCTCGCTTCTGGCCCGCGGCACGGATCTATCCGGCCGGCCCCACGTCCGCAGGGCCCGGGATACCCGCCGCTTCAGCACGGGAGAGTACATCCTAGGTCTGGTCCAGTCCGAGCCCTCCTTTTCCTATTCCTTCCCCCTTCTGGACTCGGACGGAATCCTCTACGGAACCATCAACACCCTGTACAAGCTGTCTTCCTACGCGTTCTTGTTTGATTCCTTCAATCTGGACTCTGAGGCTTTCCTGGGCATCGTGGACCGGAAGGGGATCCGGCTGTATTTTTACCCGCCGAAGGATACGAATCCCGTGGGAGGGCACATCAAGGAGAGTGCCTGGGAGAAGATCCGGGCGGGTTCCGATACGGGAACCTTTCTGGATGTCAGTTCCGACGGCGTCGTCCGCTTCTTCGGATACCGGAAGCTGAGGCTGGAGGGGGATCCGGAGCCGTATATCACGGTGGTGTACGCGACTTCCCGGGAAAAGGTTCTCGAAAAGAGCCGGGACATCACCCGGCGAAACCTCCTGGCGATGACCGGGGCGGCCCTGTTCGCCCTGGCCCTGGCCTGGGCGCTCTCGGAGCTCCTGTTCGGACGGCGGCTTTCCCGGATCGGAGTCGTGGTCGACCGGCTGCGGGGGGGCGAACTGGGCGCCCGGGTCGGTCTGGCCGGGGACGCCTCGGATCTGGGCCGGATCGCCGCCGCCCTGGACGACATGGCCCAGGCCGTGGAGCGCCGGGACGCGGAACGGGAGGAGGAAGCCCGGCGCCTGGGCCGGCTCCTGGACGAAAAGAGCATCCTGCTCAAGGAAATCCACCACCGGGTCAAGAACAACCTCCAGATGACCCTCAGCCTCATCCACCTGCAGGAGGGCCAGGGGGTCCTGGACGCCCAGTCCCTGAAGGGGCTGGAATCCCGGATCGCTTCCATGGCGATGGTGCACGAGATGCTCTACGGCTCCGGGAATCTGACGGATATCGACCTGTCCGCCTATTGTCCCGAGCTCCTGGACCTCCTGCGGGAAACCTATTCCGTCGGGGGGATGGTCACCGCGACGGTGGATTGCGACCCTGTGGTCTGCAACCTGGAAAAGGCCATCCCCTTCGGACTCCTTCTGTCCGAACTGGTGACCAACGCCTTCAAGCACGCGCTCCGCCCCGGCCGCGCCGGTTCCATCCGCATCACCCTGAAGGCGGAGGGGGAGTCAGCCCGGCTCTGCGTGGCCGACGACGGGCCCGGACTGCCCCCTGATTTTGACGCCGGCTCGTCCCGGGGACTCGGGCTCCAGCTCGCCCGGGCCCTGGCGGGCCAGCTGGGCGGTGAGCTCTCATGGGAGAGCGGCGGGGGCGCTCGGTTCTGCGCATCCTTCCCCCTTGAAACGAGCTGTGGTCACGAGGCGATCTGAAGCGTATCTTTTTGCAGAAACAGGGCCTTGTCCCGATCGGCCGTTTTATTGGATAATCCCGCACAGCCTTCCTGTTTCGGAGAGTGGCCATGTGCGGAATCTTCACGGTCCTGGACATCAAGGGTAACCCGGTCGAGCTTCGGAAGCTCGCCATCAACCGGGTCAAGCGCATCCGGCACCGCGGACCGGACTGGAGCGGGGTCTACTCGGACAAGAGGGCGGTGATCTGCCACGAGCGCCTGGCCATCGTGGATGTCACCCACGGCGCCCAGCCCCTGGTGGACCGGGGCACCGGCCGGGTCCTGTCCGTCAACGGGGAGATCTACAACCACCTGGAGCTCCGGGCGGATTACCTCAAAAAGCCCCACGACTTCCAGACCGCCTCGGACTGCGAGCCCATCCTCTACCTCTACGATGAACTCGGCCCGGATTTCGTCAAGCTCATGAACGGGATCTTCGCCTTCGTGATCTACGACCCCCGGGACGGGGACTTCTTCATCGCCCGGGACCACATCGGGATCAACCCCCTGTACTGGGGCCGGGACGGGGAGGGCAACCTCTTCGTGGCCTCGGAACTGAAGGCGCTTTGCGACGTCTGCCCCAAGGTGGAGGTCTTCCCGCCGGGCCACTACTACAAGGGCTCCGAGGGGAAGCTGGTCAAATGGTACGAGCCCGCCTGGGCCGCCCCCGGGAAGGTCCCCTCGGAGGAGGCGGACCTGGAAAAGCTCCGGGAATCCCTGGTCTCCGCGGTCAAGCGCCAGCTCATGTGCGACGTGCCCTACGGCCTTCTGATCTCCGGCGGGGTGGACTCCTCCATCATCGCCGCGATCGCGGCCAAATTCTCCGAGAAACGGGTGGAAAGCGGGGACACCGAGCGGGCCTGGTGGCCCCGGATGCACTCCTTTTCCGTGGGACTGCCGGGAGCGCCGGACACCAAGTACGCGCGCAAGGTGGCCGAGTACATCGGCAGCCAGCACCACGAGATCGAGTTCACGATCCAGGAGGCCCTGGACGCCATCCCGGACGTCATCTACCACCTTGAGACCTTCGATGTCACCACCATCCGGGCGGGCACCCCCATGTACCTCATGTCCCGGGTGATCAAGTCCATGGGCATCAAGATGGTCCTGTCGGGGGAGGGGTCCGACGAGATCTTCGGCGGCTACCTCTACTTCCACAAGGCCCCCAACCCCGTGGAATTCCACGAGGAACTGGTGCGCAAGCTCTCCCTCCTGCACCTCTACGACTGCCTCCGGGCCAACAAGGCCATGTGCGCCTGGGGCGTGGAGGCCCGGGTGCCCTTCCTGGACCCCGAGTTCCTGGAGACGGCCATGAACATCGATCCCAAGCACAAGATGATCCGCAAGGACGAGGGGCGCATGGAGAAGTACATCCTGCGGAAGGCCTTCGACGGCTGGGTGCCCGACGAGGTCCTGTGGAGGCAGAAGGAGCAGTTCTCCGACGGGGTGGGGTATTCCTGGATCGACTCCATCAAGGCCCATGCGGAGAAGGAGGTGTCCGACTCCGCCATGGCCAACGCCCGGCACCGCTTCCCGGTCAAGACGCCCCCGACCAAGGAGGCGTACTGGTTCCGGACCATCTTCGAGGAGCATTTCAAGAACCCCTCGTCGGTGGACCTGGTCCCCGACGGGCCGTCCATCGCCTGCTCGACACCCACCGCGATCCGCTGGGACGCCGAGTGGGCCAAGCTGGCGGATCCCTCGGGCCGGGCGGTGCGCGGGGTGCACGACAAGGCGACTTGAGCATCTGGATCTCGCCAAGGAAAAGAAGACGGCCATGAATCCATAGATCCAACAAGATCTACAAGATAAATCAGGATCAACAAGATGGAATGAGGAGATCGAGTTCGTCTTGTTCATCCTTTTTCATCTTGTCCATCTTGTTGGACCGATGGTTCCATGCTTCCTCCGTGTCCTCCGTGGTTGATTCCGGAAACACACTGATGTATCGTTCATCGAAGTCTTGAACGGCTTAGGGGGAACCATGGACAGGAACGAGAAAGAAGCCTTGATCGTACGGTACGAGACGGCCTTCGAACCAATACGGAACCTTGTGAAGGACCTCTCCGCCAGGGAGTTGGCCTTCCTTCCCGACCTTCCCGAGGCGTGGTCCATCAACGAGCACCTTGTGCACCTCCTGGACGCGGACCAGAACTGCTGGTACCGCATCCGTGTTTCCATCGCGGAACCGGGCGTCACCATCCCGGTGTGGAACCAGGAAGCCTGGCGGTCCCGGCTGCGGTACGCGGACATGGACGGGATCGGGTGCCTGGCGGAAGCCGTACGGGTCCGGGCCCTGATCGGGCAGACCTGCCGGGGCGCGCTGGACGGGGACTGGTCCGCGTTTCATGTCATCCATCCCGAGAGGGGGCGGATGGACCTGGCCCAGATCCTGGACCTCTATGTCGGCCACGGAGCCTTCCACCTCAAGTATATCGAGCGGAACCTGGCCGCCTTCGCGGCGCGGTAAGAGCGCCCGATGCTTTCCGAAGAAATCCGCTCGACCTACGCGGCCATCCTGAAGGAAGAACTCGTGCCCGCCCTGGGCTGCACGGAGCCCATCGCCGTGGCCTACGCCGCGGCCCGGGCCCGGGAGATCCTGGGCAGGATGCCCGGGGGCTTGCGCATGCGCTGCTCCGGGAACATCGTCAAGAACGTGATGGGCGTCCGGGTGCCCAACACCGGGGGACTCAAGGGAATCGCGGCGGCCGCAGTGGCCGGGATCGTCGGGGGGGACGCGTCCCGGCGCCTGGAAGTCCTGGAGAGCGTGAAACCGGAGCATCATCCGGAGATCAACCGGCTCCTCGCAGCGGGGTATTGCGCCGTGAGCCTGGCGGAGGGGGTGGAAAACCTCTACATCGAGGCGGAAGCCTTCGCGGAAAACGACCGCGCCGTGGTCCGCATCGAGGGCTCCCACACGAACATCGTGCACGCCTCCCGGAACGGAAGGCCCGTCGAGCTTCCCGGCGCGCAGGTTTCCGAAGCCGGGGGAAGGCCCGAATCCAGCGGTGACGCCGGAGCGGCCTCCCTCCTTGAGGGGGGCGCCCTGGCCGCGGGTGCCCCCTTGCTCAATATCCGGGACATCCTGGAGTACGCGGGTACCGCGGACCTGGGGGACGTGAAGAAGACCCTGTCCGACCAGATCGAGATGAACCGGGCCATCTCCGACGAGGGCCTGGCCCGCCCCTGGGGCGCCGAGGTCGGCAGGACCCTGCTCAGGACCCGGGGGAGCGACCTGCGCACCCGTGCGGCCGCCCGCCCCGCCGCGGGCAGCGATGCCCGGATGAGCGGCTGTTCCCTGCCGGTGGTGATCAATTCCGGCAGCGGAAACCAGGGCATGACCGCCAGCCTGCCGGTGATCGAGTACGCCCGGGAACTCGGGGTCCCCCAGGAACGGCTGATCCGCGCCCTGGCCCTGTCCAACCTGGTGGCGATCCGCCAGAAGGTCCTCATCGGCAAGCTCTCCGCCTTCTGCGGGGCCGTAAGCGCGGCCTGCGGCAGCGGTGCGGGCATCGCCTTCCTCCGGGGCGGGGGCTACCGGGAGATCTGCGACACCATCGTGAACACCCTGGGCAACGTCGGGGGCATCGTCTGCGACGGCGCCAAGCCCTCCTGCGCCGCGAAGATCGCCAGCGCCGTGGACGCCGCGGTCCTGGCCCAGGACCTTGCCTTCGAGGGAAGGGCCTTCGGCGCCGGAGAAGGCCTGGTCGCGGAGGACGTGGAGCGGACCATCGAGAACGTCGGAACCCTGGGACGGGAGGGCATGAGGGAGACGGACCGGGTCATCCTGCGCATCATGACCTCGGACTGACACCCGGACCGGACTTGCGGTATTCGGAGCGATACGCTAACCTTTTCCCATGGAAAAGCCTTTCGACTGGAAGGAACTGGGCTCCGGCAGGATCGCGGACTGCCGGATCTTCGACGTCTCTTCCAGCGACCGGGCCTGCCCGGACGGCAAACGGGGAACCTTCTTCCTGGTCAACGCCCCAGACTGGGCGGGGGTCATACCCGTGGTCGACACCCCCGAGGGCCGCAAGTTCGTCATGATCCGCCAATTCCGGCATGGCACCGGAAAGCTCTCGGTCGAGTTTCCCGGGGGCATCGTGGACAAGGGAGAGGATCCCGCCCAGGCCGTGGCCCGGGAACTCCTGGAGGAGACCGGGTACCGGGCGGAGATCGTCGTCCCCCTGGGCCTCCTGTCCCCCAACCCCGCCTTCATGACCAACACCTTCCACGCCTTCATCGCCGAGGGCTGCGTCCTGGCGCGTCCCCAGGCCCTGGACGAGCACGAGGACATCGAGGTGCTCCTGGTGCCCGAGCGGGAGGCCATCGACCTGGTGGGGGCGGAGGACTACGGCCACGCCCTCATGACCGCCACCCTGTTCCTGTACATGCGCTACCGCGGCTATTGCCCGTGAGGGGGAGGGTTCCGTGAACATCGAAATCGTCGAGCCGATGGATCTCCTGGATTCCGACGGCCGGGTCGCCAAGGAAGGCTGGGCCCGAAGGCCGCACTGGCGCTACGACCGCTCCCGGATCAAGGCCCCCTGGTGGCGGATCAAGGAGTGGGACTACTACTCCGTCCTCTCCCGGGACGGGAAGTACGGGATCACCCTGACCCTCTCCGACCTGGGCTACGCGGGGCTCTGCGCGGTCTGCTTCCTGGACCTGGAGCGCCGGTATGTCCACCAGGTCGACACCCTCTCGGTCCTGCCCATGGGACGGACCGGCCTCGGGCCCGACAGCGACGCGGGGCATGTCGCCTATGCGGACCCCAGGCTGGCCCTGGACTTCGAGTACCGCCCGGGCCAGAGGGTCCTGACCTTCGCGGCCCCGGGGATCCGGAACACCCAGGGGGACGAGGGCCTAACGGGGAGCGTGACCCTGGCCCAGCCTCAGGACCTGGAGAGCGTGAACATCGCCACCTCCTGGGCGGAGAACCGCAGGGCCTTCTACTACAACCGGAAGATCAACTGCATGCCCGCCGCCGGGTGGTTCACCATCGGGGAGCGCCGCTACGAGTTCGACCCCGCCCGGGACTTCGGGGCCCTGGACTGGGGCCGGGGCCGCTGGACCTACCGGAACCGCTGGTACTGGGGTTCCGCGTCCGGGTACGTGGACGGGCATTCCTTCGGCTGGAACATCGGCTGCGGCTTCTCGGACCGGACCCCCGCCAGCGAGAACGCCCTGATCCTGGACGGCAGGATCCACAAGCTGGCGGAGGTCGAGTTCCACATCGATACGTCCGACTACATGAAGCCCTGGCGCTTCACCAGCTCCGACGGCCGCTTCGAGATGGACTTCGAGCCCGCGGTGGACCGGGCCTCGGAGACCAACCTGGCGGTGATACGCTCGGTCCAGCACCAGGTCTTCGGGTACTTTTCGGGGACCGCGGTCCTGGACGACGGAAAGATGGTGAAGGTCGAGGGCTTCCCGGGCTTCGCGGAGGACGTGTTGAACCTTTGGTGAAAGCGGCCTACCCTGTCAGATCCTGGTTTCCTTTCTTCTACTTAAATCAATCGCAATAGGATTCTCTCGACCGCCAGGCCTATCCACGGGGAGGCCGCCTTTTTCTGCCCGAAGTCCCAGGCCTTGTAGGGCTGGTAGGCGGACTCGGGCACGAAGGAGCCGTCGGGCCCGGCCTTGGCGCGGAGGACCTCCAGCATATCCCGGAAGCGGGGGTCCCGGCGGGCCTTCGGGAAACGGGACAGGACATCCGTCACGTGGAGTATGTCGTACCAGAGCCCCGGGGCCTTGAGCTTCCGGAAGTCCGTGCCCATGAAGAACATGTAGGGATGCCGCTCCCCGCTCCGCTCCCAGCAGTCCAGCAGGGCCTCGACGCCCGCGTCCGCCCCGGGGCCCTCCGACAGGGCCTTGGCCTCGGGGTCCCCCGGGGCCTCCTCCCGCAGGGCCGCCAGAAGCTCCAGCATGATCAGGGTCGCGAAGGGGCAGGGGTCGGACTTCTTCCCGGGGCCCCGGAAGGTGCCCAGTTCCGGGGCGACCCGGCAGGGCCAGCCGAAGGGCTCGGCCAGGGCGGCCAGGGACCGGATCCCCGTCCGGACCAGGGGTTCCGAGACTCCTCCGAACCGGACCCGGGCCCGCAGGAGGATGGGGGCGTCGCAGAGGGCCCAGGCCCAGGTCTCGATCCCGGTGCCGCCGAAATGCTCGGGGTAGGTCATGGGCAGGCGGGGGATGCCGTCGGGCCCGGTTCGTTCCCGGATGCGGGACATGGCGGCGTCGACGGCCGCGGCAGCTTCAGCCGCTCCCGAACCAGCCGCTCCGTCCCCCAACCCCGACCCGGCCAGGAGTTCCGCCAGGAAGCCCAGGGAGTGGAAGGTCTGGGAGGGACTGCGGTGGCTGGCCAGGACCGTGCCCGGCCAGGAAGCGACGTCGGAAACCAGGGCCCGGACGGGGGGCGAGTCCAGGAGGTCCCCCAGGGCGGCCCGGGGTTCCGGGGCGTCCGCGGGAACGCCTCCCAGGTCCCGGAGGGCCCGGTACCGGACCCAGGGGGGTCCGGAAAGGAATCGTTTGATGGATGAAGCGGCCATGGGGACCTCCCCGCTCCTTCAGAGACTCCTGCCCCGCTCCTTCAGGATCGCCTCCACGATGTCCGCGCACTTCCCGATCAGGGGGTCGCAGACCTTGGCGGTCAGGCCCAGGCGCTTGGACTCCTCCCGGCCCTCGACCGTGGAGATGTCCACCCCCAGGAGGGTTCGGCACTCCGTGGAGGGAGCGATCTCCTCCACCCGGCGCAGGTAGTCCCGGACAATCTCGTAGCAGAGTTCCTTGGTCGCCAGGTCCGAGCCTTCCTGGTTGCCGAAGGCCGCGCCCAGGGCCAGGGCGCCCCCGTTGATCGCGCCGCAGAGGAGCTGGCGGCGGCCCAGGCCGGCCCCCAGGGTGGTGGCCATCCGGTGGGCCTGCTTCGGGTCCACTCCCAGGTCCCCGGCGAAGGCGACCAGGACGGATTGGGCGCAGTTGGAGCCCGAGGCGTGGAGTTCCCGGGCGCGTTCGGATCTAGTCATGGCGGCTCCTCTCGGCTTCGAAATCGGCGCGCATCCGGACGCGCAGGTCCGGGTCCAGGAGGGCCCGCAGGGAGGCCCGGGCCAGGATCCGGGCGCCCTTCACCAGGGCCTCGTGGGCCAGGGGCCCCGTGGTCGAGGCTGCGAATTCCCGGGTGTGCCAGGTGTAGGGCTTGTCGATGATGGACAGGGTGGGCTGGAGGGCGGGACAGCGCATGGAGACGTTGCCCACGTCCGAGGATCCCTGGGGTCCCGGGGAGGGGCCGAAGGGAGCGCCGACCTCGGTGAAGACCTCTTCCATCATGGTCTCCGCCGCGTCGTTGGGCCGCATCTCGTCGAAGGACAGCTCGAAGTTGCTCCATTCCACCTCCGTGTCCGTGGCCAGGGCGCAGCCCTTGGCGGCCTCGAGGACCTTCTTCACGACCGTGTCCAGGTAGGCACGGCGGGCGGCCCGGAAATAGAAGCGCACCGCGGCGGCCTCGGGGACGATGTTGCAGGCCGCCCCGCCCTGGGTGTAGATGCCGTGGATGCGGACATCCGGCCGGACGTGCTGGCGCAGCATGTCCAGGGCGTGGAAGAAGAGCTGGGCCCCGTTCAGGGCGTTCCGCCCCTCCCAGGGGGAGGCGGCGGCGTGGGCGGCCTTGCCCTTGAACCGGAACTCGAAGGAGTCCATGGCCAGGCAGCGGTACCGGACGTAGGACTTCTCGCCCCCGGAATGGATCATCAGGGCCAGGTCCCGGTCGTCGAACAGGCCCTTCGCGGACATGGATATCTTGGCCCCGTTCGTCTCCTCCGCGGGGGTACCCGTGACCCAGAGCTCGCCACCGACCCTCTTCATGAGGGGCGCCAGGCCCGCCCCGGCCAGGAGGGACATGGCCCCGTGGACGTTGTGGCCGCAGGCGTGGCCGATCTCCGGCAAGGCGTCGTACTCCGCCAGGAGGGCCACCCTGCCGCCGGGGCCTCCCGAAGCCTTGGCGTTGTAGGCCGTGGGGATCCCGAAGAAGGGGTGCTCCACCTCGAAACCCGCGGCTCGCAGGAAGTCGGCATGGGCCTTGCTG
>JBFZER010000100.1:0-10825 GCA_041306765.1 Spirochaetota bacterium
CGCCGGAAGCCCGGCTCCCGGATCCCCGGCCCCGGGATCCGGGTCTCCTTCCGGCACCGGGCCCGCGCCTCTTCCCGGCTCGGCCGCCGGGGCTCCGCCGTCCTCCGGCCTCCTGGGCGCGGGCACCGCGGGCCTCCCGGCGCCCCGTGCCCCGGAACTCGACCCGGCTTCGGGCCGCGTGCTGGCACAGCGGCCCGAGGGGCCGACCCTGGTGGCCTTCGGCCTGCGCTTCGTCCCCGACCAGGACACCCTCCTGCCCGAGGAGCGGGGACGGCTGGACGGCATCGCCGCGGCCCTGAAGGCCGTGCCCGGGGAACGCAGCTTCCTGGTGACCGGGCACACCGCGGACGTGGGCAACCCCGCGGGGCAGAAGGACCTGTCCATCCGCCGGGCCAAGCGGATCGTCGACGAGCTCGCCGCCCGGGGCATTCCCGCATCCCGGTTCCTGTACCGGGGCTTCGGGGCGGAGAAGCCCCTGGCGCCCAACGATACGGAGGCGAACCGTGCCCGGAACCGCCGGGTGGAGATCACGGTGCTGAACTGAAGCGGGCCGATCCGATCCGCGGCGACCGTATTTCCCCCTCCGAGCTTGCCAGACCCGATAGCCCGTAGTACGCTCCTTCCCATGATGAATACCCGGGATTTCCTCCGTTGGTATGTCCGGTCCCCCCTGGGGGTGGCCGCGGTCCTGGTTTCCGCGGCCTCCGGAATCGGGGCGGGCTTCGCGGGAGCCGCCCTGCCCGCGGCGCTGGGCATCGGCTCGGCGGCCTTCCTGGCCGTCTCGGCGATCGCCTTCGCCTCCGGTTCGGGGGCCAAGGCGGCGGTGCGGGAGCGCGACCGGGACCAGGACGCCTCCCGGTCCGCGGGTATTTCCTCCGCCGCCAAGACCCGGGACCGGATCGCGGCCCTCCGCATCCCGGATCCCGAGGTGTCGGCCGCCGCCGCCGCCTTCGCCCTGGCCTTCGGGGAGTACCTGGGCGCCTGCCTGCGGGAGGGCGCCCGGGATCCCCAGGCGGACTCAGCGGCCCAGGACGTCCTGGAAGCGTTGACCGCCTTCCTGCGGGAGCTCGACGGAACCGCCGTGGAGCGCCGCTTCGACCTTCCTGACGCGGATCCCTTCCCGGACGCAAAGGCCCGCACCCTGGCCTTCCTCAAGGAACGGACCACCTACGTCCGGGAGCGCCGCCTGTCCGTGGACGGCGGCCTGGGGGGGAGCGACAAGCTGGCGATTCGGGAGGAACTCCGATGATGACGAAGCTCCGGCGGCTCCATCGCCGTTCCCGCGCGGCCTCGGTTCCGGTCCTGATCCTGGCTGCCGCGATCCTGCTCCTCGCGGCCGCGGCCCCGGCCGGTGCCCTGGAATCCCGGGTTGCCACGGTGGACGTCACCGTGAGCCTCCGGCCCGACGGCAAGGCCACGGTCTTCTACCGTCTCGAGTGGGTCGTGTCCTCCGGAACCCTGGGGGGCTTCTATTTCCAGGGCGAGTCTTTCACCCCCGTCTGGGACGCCCAGCGCTGCTGGGCCGACCTGCCCGGGGGCACCCGGACGGGCCTGGACATCAAGAACCTGGGGGGCGGCCGCTACGATGTCCTCCTGGCGGGGGGGAAGAGAACCTCGGGCACCTCCTTCTGGAACCTCACCTACGGGGGGGATTTCGCGGCCGCGGATCTTGTCGGCCGGACCACCAGCCCCGAGTTCGGGGACCTGGTTCGCTTCACCTGGGCTCCCGTGGAGTGGGACCAGGCCCTGGATTCCCGGACGGTGCGGATCGTCCTGCCCGTGGCCGTTTCCGGCCCGACCCTTTCGGAGGATGAAAAACGGGCCATCCCCCTGCGGACCGAGAAGTTCGTGAACCAGGAGAACCGCATCGACTACTACGGTTCCCCGGGGACCGACGGCCGGCACTACCTGAGCTTCCTCTTTTACCAGGAGAAGGTGCCGGCCCGGGGAAGCCAGGAGCTGGTTCTGTACCTTCCCGCGGACTACCTGGTCCTGGACCTGCCCGCGGGCGGGGCGGCGATGGCGTCCGGCGGGACCGCCCCGGCCGGCGGCGCCGGTTCCGAGGAATCCTACGAGGCCCCCGCCTGGGTCGGGCCCCGGGAGTACTGGGGCGCCCGTCCCTGGATCGCGGCGCCGGTCTTCGGAGCCCTGGCGTTCCTGGCTGTCATCCTCTACCAACGACGCCTTTCGGCCTATAACCGGGCCGCCGCGGTGCTGGAGGGCATAGCCTGGGCCGGGGACGCCTGGACTCCGCCCCGCCTCCAGGAAGGATCCTACCAGGTCCCCGGGAAGGTGGCCGGGGACCTCCACCCCGTGGAGGCGGCCCTGCTCCTGGAGCTTCCCCTGGCCAGCGTCGCCTCGATCATGCTGGAAGGCCTGAAAAGCCAGGGCCTCATCGAGGTCCTGGACCCCGACCCCCTCCGGATCCGCATCCTCTCGGCACGGAAGGCCGAGAGCGAGTACGAGGAGCTCTTCCTGGCCGCCTTCGATCCCGAGGGCTACGTCCTGTCGGGCCTCCTGGCGGATTTCTTCGAGGATGCGATCAAGCGCCTCCAGGAGAAGATCTGGGACTGCGACCTCGAGGCCACCCGGGCCTTCTACCGGGAGCGCCTGGCCCAGGCGGGCCGGGAGGAGACGGAGCCCGGGCGAGCCCCGGCCGTCCGGCATGCCTACGACCCCTACTGGCACGGGTACTGGATGGTCCATTCCCGACCCGCCTACTACGGGACCGTGCGCCTGCCCGCGGACCTGGGGACGGGCTACGCGGACTTCATGCGCAGCGCCTCCTGCTTCTCCGGCTGCTTCTCTCCTCCCGACGTGGGCACCGTGTCCGCCTGCCACTCGGCCTGCCACAACGCGTGCCACGACGCCTGCCACTCGGCCTGCCACAGCGCCTGCCACTCGGCCTGCCATTCCGCCTGCCACTCCGCCTGCGTATCCGGGGGCGGCCACTGATGCTGTCCGGAGGGGCCGGCACAAGCTTCGTGACACTGGGGTGGATCGCCCCCTTCTGGCGGAAGGCCCGGCCCCACCTCCTGCTGCGCACCGAGGACGACGTCCTCATCCTCCCCCCCAACCGGGTCTACAAGCTCAACTCCACGGCCAAGGCACTGGTCCTCTTCCTGGAGGCCGGGGGAAGCCCGGCGGACTTCCCGGGCCTGGACGAGAGGCGGGCCCGGGAGACGGACGCCTTCTTCCGCTCCCTGGAAGCCGCCCTCTCGGGGCGCAGGCCCGACGCGGACCGGGTGGCCTACGATTTTTCCTTCACCCGCCTGCCGGTCCTGGCGGAGCTGGCGGTCACCTACCGCTGCAACAACCGCTGCCGCTTCTGCTACGCGGGCTGCTCCGCGGGAACGGGATGCCGCCGCCCCGAAGGGCCGGCGCCCGGCCGCTCCGAGGTGGCGGACCTTCCGGCCCGGGACCTGGAGAAGATCCTCCGGATCTTCAAGGAGGAGGCCAAGGTCCCCTTCTTCTCCTTCACCGGGGGGGAGCCCCTCCTGCGGGAGGACCTTCCCCGCCTGGTGCGGTACGCGGTACGGATCGGGCTCCGGACCAACCTGGTGACCAACGGCACCCTTGCGACCCCGGCCCTCGCCCGGGACCTCTTCCGGGCGGGACTCCGGACCGCCCAGGTCAGCCTGGAGGCCCCGGACCCGGAGCTCCACGACGAGCTTTGCGGAGCGGCGGGGGCCTGGGAGCGGAGCGTCGCGGGCATCCGGGCCTTGATGGAGGCGGGCATCTCGGTTCAGACCAACACCACCGCGGTGCGGACCAACCTGGCGGCCCTGGATCGAATGCCCGGCCTTGCCGCGTCCCTGGGGGTGAGCCGGATGTCCCTGAACCTCTTCATACCCACGGCCCGGAGTCCCGAGGCGGATTCGCTCTTCGTGCCCTATCGGGAGATCGGGGCCGTGGTGGACCGGGTGCGGAAGTGCGCCCGGGAGGCGGGGGTGGAATTCCTGTGGTACTCCCCCACCCCGATGTGCGTCTACAACCCCCTGGCCCGGGGCCTGGGGAACAAGAACTGCGCGGCCTGCGACGGCCTTCTGTCCGTGAATCCCCGGGGGGACGTCCTGCCCTGCTCGTCCTGGGACGAGGGCGTGGGGAACCTGCTTTCCGAAGGCTTTCGGAAGGTCTGGTTCGGGGAGCGCGCGGCGTCCCTGAAGAACAAGGAATACGCCCCCCCGGAGTGCCGGACCTGCCCGGCTTTCGCGGCCTGCCAGGCCGCCTGTCCCCTGTATTGGTCCTACGCGGGGTACGGGGAGATAGCGGAGGCGGGACCCGCCTTCCGCGCGCGCCATGCCGGTCCGGCCCCGTCCGCCGAGCCCATTTCCGCCGGGGAACCGGCCCGAGGAGGAGACGATGAGCGACCTGTCCCTTAAGCCGACGGTCACCGCGGGGTTCCGGTTCTTCCGGATGGGCCCGGCGGCCCGCCTCGTCCTGGCGGGGGGTCTCTTTGCCCTGGGGGCGGCCCTCCAGGTGGGCCTGGGAGTCCTGCCGGGCACCCTGGTGATCCTTTCCGGGTGGATCCCCCTCCGGCTCCGGAGGGTCACCAACAAGCCCAAGGACCAGGGCCTGGAGAAGTGGAAGCCCGTGACCGCCGCGGAGGTGGACCGCCTCCTGGACGCCTTCTCCCGGGCCGGCAAGCTCCGCCGGGCCTCCGGGGGCCGGTCCGCCCTCCGCATCCTGACGGGGGTCCTGCTGATGGTGGCCGTACCCGTATCCTTCGGGGTGTCCGGGGGCGCCGGCCTGGTGGCCCTGGACGCCCTGCTCTTCCTCTTTCCGGCCCTCTTCTTCGGGAAGGTGAAAGTTTTCACCCCCGGCCTCATCGCCCAGAAGCTCCTGGGTTTCGAGGCCATCCGGTCCGAGCCCCTGCCCGAGGGCTTCGTCCTGACCCCGTACATCCGCTTCGACCAGGACGAGGAGGGCCAGGACGTGCCCGAGGACCTGCGCTTCCTGCTGGAGCCCCGGAAGAAGTCCGGGGACCTGGTGGGTGTGCAGTTCCAGACGGCCATCAACAACGGCGCCAACGGACCCGTGCCCTACATGTACGCCGTGGTCCTTACCCGGGGCAGGAACGGGCCCGTCTACGCGTCCCTGAAGGGAATCTCCGCCCGGGGCTACGAAGTGGAGCGGGGGGGAGATGAGGAATACGGCACCGTAGTGATCCGCCAGGCCACCGGGGGCGGGGGCTACCACACCAAGCCGGACCAGTGCCGGAAGCTCTTCCGGCTGGCCGCTTCCGCGGTAGCGCGGGGCTAGAGTTTTAAGGACTCACCACGGAGGACACGGAGAACACAGAGAAATAGATACACCTGAGATAGACAGGGTGAACAAGATCCGGGAAAGGATGGACAGGATCATACTCTTGTATACCTCAGTCTCGCTATTATCCTGTTCATCCGGTCTTAATCCTGTACATCCTGTCAAGGTTTTTTTGATCCTCGATTTTCTCCGTGTCCTCCGTGCGCTCCGTGGTTGATTCCGGAGAACGTAAGTTGTCGCAGCGTGTTCGGCCTACAGCGCCTGGCCCTTGGGTATGCGGCTTTCCATGGGGAGGGCCCCGAAGAGGAGCTCGTCCGCCGGCCTGTCCTTGGCGGCCCTCCGGAATCCCAGGGGAGAGACCCCGTAGGCCTTCTTGAACAGATGATAGAAGTGGCTGAGGCTCTCGAAGCCGACGTCCGCGGAGATGTCGACGATCTTGTCGTTCGTGGACGCTATGGACCGGGCCGCGTGCTCCAGCCGGAAGTCGTTGATCAGCTCCGTGGGCGACTTGCGCAGGTATTTCCGGCAGCTCCGGGATATGTGCTCCTCGCTCTTGCCCACCAGGCGGGCCATGGCCGGAAGGCCCTCGGTGAAGTACTCCTTCTTCATCATCTCCAGGGTCAGCCACCGGAGCCACACCGGGATCTCGGACTTGGCCTTGTCCGGCAGGATCGGGAAGCAGGTCACGATGATGTGCAGGAGGGTGATGCGGAACACCGAGTCCGAACTGGCCCTCCGGATCCGCCGGGAGAGGATCAACTGCTCCAGCTCCTTGACGATCGCCTCGTGTTCCCGCTGGGCGGCCTGGGCCACCGGGGGCAGGGGACAGGAAAGGAGCCGATCGGGCTCGAAGCCTTCCCCCAGGTAGTCGAAGAGGGCCTGCACGGTTTCGCAGGGGATGAGCACGTTGATGATCTCGAAATCTTCGGACATGTCGTCGTAGGAATGGGAGTCGTCCGGGCGGATGAACACGACGGACCCGGTCTTGAGCCGCTGGACAGATCCGTTCACCAGGTGCTGGGCGGTGCCGCGGTTCACGAGGAACAATTCGAAGTAATCGTGGCAATGCCGGATGCGGAGCTGCCTCCGCTCCCCGATCAGGCTGGCGTATTCGTGGGAAGGATCGCCGGTGAACCGGCTCAATCGTAGTTTCACGAGATCATTATAGGACAATAATCCGGTCAACTCAAGACAAGACGGTTCGGCGCTTCGGGCTGAGAATGCGGCATGAACAACTTCAAGGTCAGGAATCCGCGGAAAGACCTGCGGTTCGAAATAGCCTTCACGAAGGCCTACCGGGACGCGGTCGACCGGTACACCCACCCCGCGGCCGTCGAGGCCGCCTGCCTCCGCGCCCAGTTCCCGGCCATACTCCACCCGATCCAGGACGAGGACCTCCTGGCGGGAAGGATCCAGATGGGGGTGGTGGGGCTGGGGATCCAGCACCAGACCGGCGGCTTCGGCTTCTACGCCAACGAGGAGAAGATCGTCGCGGAGCTGGAGTTCAAGGCGGGGGACGCCCGCTACCGGGAAGACCTGCACGACCTTCTGACCTACTGGAAGGGGCGCACGACCAACGCCGTGGTCCTGCGCGGCATGCCCGAATCCATCCAGGAAGCCCTGGGGAGCGACCAGTGGAGGCACCTGCCCCTGCCCGCGTCCCCGATCCTGCGCATGGCCGGGGCCTACGTCGACTTCGACAAGCTCGTGCGGATCGGGCTCCCCGGATTGCGAGGGGAAGTCCTGGAATACAAGGCCCGGGCCGAGACCTCGGGCGGGGACGCGGAGCTCTTCGCGGCCATGGTGGACGTCCTCGACCTGGTGGGGGAGGTCTGCGCCCATTACGAACGGCAGGCCCGGGAGTTCGCGGCCAAGGAGCCGGAGCTGTCCCGGAAGGCGGAGCTCGGCCGGATGGCGGCGGCGCTCGAGCACATCCGGACCGCTCCCCCGGCGTCCCTCCGGGAGGCCCTCCAGCTTGCCTGGATCTACGGGATCATGGCTCCCCTCATCGAGTTCGGCCGCCTGGACGAGTACGCCGGGGACCTCTACGTCCGGGACCTGGAATCCGGGGTCATCACCGAGGAAGAGGCCGTCGCCCTGGTCGAAAGCCTGTACCGCCTGATCGACCACCTGGACTGCGAGACCGACGGCCGGGTGATCGTGGGAGGCTACGGCCGGCGCAACCCCGGGAACGCGGACCGGTTCTGCCGGGTCGCCGTCGAGGCCTGCCGGCGGGTGAAAGAGGTCCTTCCCCAGTTCACCCTGCGGTTCAACAAGGACACTCCCAAGGAGGTCTGGGAAGCCTCGATGCGGTGCATCGAGGAAGGCAGGACCTATCCGCTCCTTTACAACGACGACGTCCTGGTACCCGGGGTCATGAAGGCCTTCGGGGTGGACCGGGCCCGGGCGGAGACGTACATGCCCCTGGGCTGCGGGGAGATCGAGTTCGACCACTACAGCTTCGGGACCCCCAGCGGGTCCATGAACGTGCTCAAGATCCTGGAGCTTGCGATCCGGGGCGGCTACGAGCCCATGACCGGGAAGAGCCGGGGACCGGCCACCAAGCCCCTGGCCGCCTGCGCCTCCTTCGAGGAGTTCCTTGCGAACTACAGGCGCCAGCTGGACTACTACATCGAGGCCCAGGGGGTGTTCGAGAAGTACGAGTACGAGATCACCGGCCGCATGCACCCCTTCCTGATGGTCACGATGCTGTACGACGGGTGCCTCGAGCGGGGGAAGGCGGTCTTCAACGGGGGCTGCGCCTACCTGGGGGGGACCCTGGAGCTGTACGGCAACGTCAACGCGGCCAATTCCCTGGCGGCGATCAAGCGCCTGGTCTTCGACGAGAAGAAGCTTTCCGCCGAGCGCCTGGTGGAGGCGCTGGACCGGAATTTCTTCGGCCGGGAGGCGGAGCTGAAGCTCCTGCGGAGCGCCCCGAAATACGGGAACGACGACGACTACGTGGATTCCATCTTCGTGGACCTGCACGACTACCTTTCGGAAAAGATCAAGGACCAGGCCCCGAAGGTCGGCCTGGACAGCTACCTGGCGGTGACCATCAACAACGCCCAGAACACCACCCTGGGGCGCTGGGTCGGGGCGACCCCCGACGGCAGGAGGGCGGGGATGCCGATGGCCAACGCCAACAACCCGGCACCCGGCACGGACCGGAACGGGATCACCGCCATGCTCAACTCCATCCTCAAGCCCCGGCACGACAACCACGCGGGGATGGTGTCCAACATCCGCCTCACCCGGGAGCTATTCGACTCCTCCCGGGACAAGATGCACGGCCTCATCCAAAGCTACTTCGGCCGCGGGGCTGCCCACGCCATGATCACCGTGATCGGGAAGGACGACCTCAAGCTCGCCATGGAGCGGCCCGAGGAATACCGGGACCTGATCGTGCGGGTGGGCGGGTTCTCCGCCCGCTTCGTGGACCTCAAGAAGGACGTTCAGCAGGAGATCTATGACCGTGTCACCTACTGAGGGCCCGACCGCCGTCGTCTACGACATCCAGCGCCTTTCCCTGAACGACGGGCCGGGGATCCGGACGTCGGTGTTCCTGAAGGGCTGTCCCCTGCGCTGCGCCTGGTGCCACAACCCGGAATCCTGGGAGCGGGAACCGCGGCTGGCCTACACGGGATCCCTGTGCCGCCTCTGCGGGGAGTGCGTCCGGGTCTGCCCCACGGGGGCCCATTCCCTGGTCGATTCCCCGGAAGCGGGCGGGGCGCCGAGGCACCGGATAGACTGGGGCAAGTGCGACGCCTGCGGGAAGTGCGTGGAAGCCTGCCCCCACGACGCCCTGTCCCTCTGCGGCCGGGAGTACAGCGTCCCGGAGCTCTACGATGCCCTGAAGCCGGACCTCCCGTACTACCGCATCGGGGAGGGCGGAGGCGTGACCTTTTCGGGCGGGGAGCCCATGGGGAGCTTCGACTTCCTCCTCGAGTTCCTCGAGAGGAAGAGAGACCTCCACGTGTGCCTGGAGACCTCCGGCCACGCCCCGGCCATGGATTATCTGAAACTCGCGCCCCTGGTCGACCTCTTCCTGTTCGACTACAAGGCCACGGGTACGGAACGGCACCGGGCCCTGTGCGGGGAGGGCAGCGAGCTGATTCTGGCCAACCTGCGCCTCCTCTGCCGGGCGGGCGCCCGGGTCCTTCTGCGCCTGCCCCTGGTTCCGGGGGTCAATGACGGGGAGGACCATCTGCGAGCCGTGGCGGCCCTCCTTGCGGAGCTGCCGGAACTGGAAGGCGCCCAGATCCTGCCGTACCACGCCCTGGGCGCCGCCAAGGAAGCCCGCTTCGGGCTGGAGGGCCGCTCGATGAAGCTGCCCTCGGCCTCAGCGGAGCAGGCCCGGACCTGGCTGAAAACCCTTGCGTCCTTCGGGGCCCGGAAGGTTTTCCTGTGAAATCGTGTATTCTTCCGCCTGGGGCGGATAGGATATAAGGGGGAAAGGAAATGAAGAGAATGCGTCTAGCGATCCTCGCGGCGGCGGTCCTGGCCTCTGTGTTCGCCCAGTCGGCGGCGGCCCAGGACAAGAAAACGAATCTTCTGGTTTCGCGCTGGGCGGGACCCCACGCGGACTTCCAGAAGCAGATGGTGCGGGAATTCCCCGACGCCAACGTCCGAATCGACGACATCGACTACGGCAGCCTCAAGCAGAAGCAGATGACCTCCTTCCAGGCCGCCAAGGGTACCGGCAACTACGACGTGGTCTGGGTGAACATCCAGTGGATGAAGGAGTACGTGGACGCGGGATACCTCCTTCCCATCGACGATCTTCTCAAGAAGTACAAGGTCGACACCAAGATCTACGCCAAGGGGATGATGCAGGGCGCCGTCATCGACGGCAAGACCTACGGCCTGCCGACCTTCGCCCAGTGCCTGATCCTGGCCTACGACTCCGCGGCCTTCGACGCGGCCAAGCTCAAGGTTCCCCGCACCGCGGACGACCTGGTGGCGGTGGCCAAGTACTTCAAGGAGACCAAGGGCTCGGGCATCGCGATTCCCGCCAAGCAGGGCGGCGCCGCCGCGACCCTGTACTCCCAGCTCCTCTTCTCGTCGGGGGGCTTCTACTTCGACAAGCAGGGCAAGCTGGACCTCCTGTCCGCTCCCAGCGTCTACGCCGCGAGCGTCTACGACCAGCTGGCCCGGTATTCCGTCCGCGGCGCCACCGCCTGGCACCACGACGAAACCGCCGAGGCGGTCCGCACCAAGACGGCTCCCATCGGGATCATCATGAGCGGCCTGGCCAACCAGAACCACGATCCCGAGAAGTCCCTGATCGTGGACACCGTCAAGTACGCCACCCTCAACGGGAAGACCGGGGACACGGCGGCCAACAACGCCTACTGGGTCTGGGCCATCGCCAAGAACACCAACGACGTGGACGCCTCCTTCAAGTTCGTCTCCTGGATGACCAGTCCCGAGATCGAGAAGAAGCAGACCCTGGCGAACAAGCAGATCAGCGCCATCACCTCCCTGTCCGATGATCCGGAGGTGCAGAAGGCGATGCCCTACCTCTCGGTTGTCATGAAAGAGCTGGCCAACGGTAAAG
>JBFZER010000101.1:0-3994 GCA_041306765.1 Spirochaetota bacterium
CCGATTGCGTCGGGAGTCCGTCACCTCATCACGGCAATGTACGGGGTACTGTCGGTCAGTTCGGGCGAGGAGTGGTAAGAATCGGGCCGCAGATCATCGAGAGCGCGGGCACCCCGAAGAGCAGCACCACGGTGAGCCCCGCGTTCATCTTCTCCCTACCGCTTCTTCACCGGGGACCGCTCGAAGCCGGACGCCTTCAAGGAAGGATCGAGATTAGGGTTCCAGGCCCCGTCGTCGGTGTAGATGACCTCCCTGCCGGGACCGACCCAGCGGTGCTTCCACTCGTTCGAGCCGAGCTCCACCTCCCTGGTCCGGGGGTTGACGTAGAGCTCCTGGGAGGTGAGGGCCAGGTATTGATCCTGCTGAATCGCGGCCATGGTCTGGGACCGGCTCCTGGCGATCTCAGCGTCCACCCGGGAGATGTCCCGGAGGGTAGCCGTCGCGATGTCCGCCCGGTGGGCCTGGCCGGCCAGCTCGCCCTGGAGCCACAGGGGGTTGAGGGCGAAGGAGTTGACCACGGTCCGGGCCACGGGGCCCCAGGCCTCGAACTCGGCCTCCGGGGCCCGGGCGACGATGGTGAAGGGGTTGTCCCAGAGCCCGGCGCCCATCATCGCGTAGCCCTCCACGGCGGCGAAGAGGATCTCCTTGAACCGGATTCCTCCCTCCTCGTAGGTGACCGTGAGGGTGGCCGCGTCGGCGTGGAAGGCTCCTCCCTGGCTGCGGATCGCCTGGGCCGCGGGCATCTGGTTCACCGCGGCGATGATGTCCGGGCGCTGGGCCGTCTCCACCACCTTGACGTTCCGGGCCTGGGGGTGGAGGGCCGGAAAGAGCATGCGTCCCAGGAAGTCCGCGGCCCGGGGGTAGGCCACGATGGGCATGCCGTTCCAGTTGCCCCCCAGCATGGCGTTGGCCTGGGAGGGCTGGGCGTAGTTGATCTTGGGAATCCAGCGGATCTGGACTCTGCCGGATGCGTCCTTGGCCACGGCGAAGTCGATCTTGGCCTCCGACGCGTTCCCCACCCCGCCCTGGGCGGCCAGGGGGTTCACCCGGACCATGCCGCCCTGGGTGATCCAGCCCTTGGGCACCAGGACGAAGAAAGCGCCCTCGGTCTTGTCCAAGTACTTGGTGAACACGAGGGGAGGGGGAGCCGCCGCGGCAGGGAGAACGGTCAGAGCCAGGGACAGAGCTACGATGGAACCGAACGGAACGGCGGAACTGCGCACGGCGGCCTCCTCCTTCAGTTGGTGATTCTGTGTTTCTACCTCGCCAGGATCTCCGCCAGCTTTTCGACCGTAAGGCCGAGCAGGGCCGCCACCTTGTCCCCGGGGCCGGAAGCGCCGAATCGGTCGATGGACAGGACGTCTTGGGGTGTCGTGGTCAGGGCGTCCCAGCCCCAGGCGGTACCGGCCTCCACGGCCACGACCCGGGACCCCGTGGGCATCAGGACCCGGAGGACCGCGGGATCGGAACCACGCAGGAGCTCGAGGCTGGGCACGGACAGGACGCGGATGTCCTTCCCGGGGACCTTGTCCGCCGCGGCCAGGGCCAGGGGCACCTCGCTGCCCGAGGCAAGGACGACGACGTCCGGCTCGGCCTTGGAGTTCCGGACCACGTACGCGCCCAAACGCAGGGTCTCCCGCCAGTCGGGGTCGGCCTTGGCCAGGACGGGCAGGTTTTGCCGGGTCAGGGCCAGGACCGTGGGGCCGTCAGTCCGATCCAGGGCCATCCGCCAGGCCTCAGCGGTCTCCTCGGGGTCTGCGGGTCGGAGAACCCGGACGTTGGGGATGCACCGCAGGGAGGCAAGGTGCTCGATGGGCTGGTGGGTGGGCCCGTCCTCGCCGACGAACACGGAATCGTGGGTCAGGATGTAGATCACCGGGAGCTTCATGAGGGCCGCCAGACGGAGGGAGGGGCGGAGGTAGTCCGCGAAGACCAGGAAGGTGGCGCAGAAGGGGCGCAGGCCCCCGTGGAGGGCAAGTCCGTTGGATACCGCGGCCATGGCGTGTTCCCGTACCCCGTAGTGGATCATGCGGCCCGCGGGATTGGAGCGGGAGAAGACCCCGCCCTCGGAGAGCTGGCTGGAATTGGGGCCCGTGAGGTCCGCGGAGCCTCCCACCAGGTTGGGCCAGGCGGCCGCCGCGGCGGCCAGGGCCTTGCCCGAGGCCGCCCGGGTGGCCAGGCTCTCCCCGGAGGCGAAGGTCGGGGCCGCGAAGGGGGTCGAGGCCTTGCCGGAGAGGAAGGCGTCCAGCTCCCGGGCTTTTCCCGGGTTGGCGGTCCGCCAGGCGGCGTACAGGGCGTTCCAGGACTCCCGGGTCTTGCGGAAGGCGGCCCTGCGGCCCTCGAAGTAAGCGACCGCCTCGGGGGCCACGTAGAAGTCCGCGTCCACGGGGATGCCCATGGCCTCCCGGGCCCTGTGGATCTCTTCGGCTCCCAGGGGGGCGCCGTGGACCTTGTGGGAGCCCTGCAGGGTCGGGGCGCCCTTGCCGATGATGCTTTTCAGGATGATCAGCTTGGGCCGTCCGGTGTCCGCCTTGGCTTCGGCCACCAGGCGGGCGACGCCCTCGAAGTCGTACATGTCCCCGGAGAGTACCTTCCAGCCGTAGGCCTCGTACCGGCGCGCCGTGTCCTCGGTGAAGGCGAGCTCTGTCCCCCCGTCGATGGTGATCCGGTTGGAGTCGTAGAACACGATGAGCTTCCCCAGCCCCAGGTGCCCCGCCAGGGAAGAGGCCTCCGCGGATACGCCCTCCTGGAGGCAGCCGTCCCCGGCCAGGACGTAGGTCCAATGGTCGATCACCGGATGGGCGGGGGTGTTGAACCGGGCGGCCAGCATGCGCTCGGCGATGGCCATGCCCACCGCCGTGGCCAGACCCTGGCCCAGGGGGCCGGTGGTGGTCTCGACCCCGGGACAGTGGCCGTACTCGGGGTGCCCCGCGCAGGGCGAGCCGATCTGGCGGAAGGAGCGTATGTCGTCCAGGCTCACCTTGTAGCCGGACAGGTGAAGCAGGGAGTACAGGAACATGGACCCGTGGCCCGCGGAAAGGACGAAGCGGTCCCGGTCCAGCCATGCGGGATCCGAGGGGTCGTGCTTGAGGAGTTCCCCGTAGAGCAGGGCGCCCAGCTCGGCGCAGCCGAGGGGCAGGCCGGGGTGGCCGGAATTGGCCTTCTGGATGGCGTCCATGGACAGGGTCCGGACAGTGAGGGCCACGTTCGATAGGGATGCGGTATCCATCGTGCTCTCCTTGGCATGGGGTCGAAGTCGGGGCCTCCGGGTTCGGCGGAACGGCAGCCCCTGGCAGATTGTACGGGTCCCGGCCGGAATGGGCAAGACATCCTCGGCGGTACGAGGCTTGCACCGGTTTTTCCTTTCGGACCCTGTGAAGCCGGCGTCCCGGCAGGGTACAATCCGGGGATGTTCGACCTGGCCCTCAGCATCCTCCTGGCCGCTCTCCCCGCCGCAGTCCTCCTGGCCTGGTTCCGGCGCCAGGACCGCGCCCGCCCCGAGCCCTTGGGCCTCCTGGGCCGCAGCGTGCTCTACGGCTTTTTGGCCACGGTTCCGGCGGCGGCCCTGGAGATCCTCCTCCTGCGGTTGGGTCCCGGGCGGCCCCGGCTCCTGGCCGCGGCCTTCGACGCCTTCGTGGTGGCAGGCCTCGTTGAGGAAGGCGTGAAGTTCTTCTTCGTCCGGCGCTACCTTCTGCGCCGCCCGGAATTCGACGAACGGATGGACGGCATCCTCTACGCGGCCTGCGTTTCCCTGGGCTTCGCCTTCGCGGAAAACATCCTGTACGGGTACGCTGATCGGGTAGTCTTGTTTTTCCGGGCCTTCACGGCGGTTCCCATGCACGCCGCGGTTTCGGGGATCATGGGGTACTGGATCGGCCGGGCCAAAATTGAGGGCCCGCGAGTCGAGAATCGCCTCGCGCGGGGGACAGAGCTCATGGGGACAGAACTCCGACTCGCGGGGGGGACAGAGCTCGAAGGTGGTTCCAGGCCGCCC
>JBFZER010000102.1:0-3421 GCA_041306765.1 Spirochaetota bacterium
CCCCGTCGTACCCGGGCCGGATGCGGACGAGGCCTGAGCGCACCCGCTCCACAGCCTCGGCCAGGAGTTCCCCGGGCACTCCCGGCGCCCGGAGCGCCTCGATTCCGTGCCGGTCCAGGTCCAGGAGCAGACCGAGCTCGCTCCCGGCCTCCCGCACGAGGGCCGCGTACGCCGCGGCCACAGCCTTCGACCCCTCCCCCGTGCCGATCAGTTCGGCCAGGATCTCCTTGAGGGGTACCAGGGAACGGTAGGGCCTGCGGTTCGTGCCGCGGCAGTCCGCTGGGCAGGGGGCGGATTCGTCCAGGGGCCGGTCCGCCAGACGGGCCACCCGCCCCAGGACCCCCGGGGTGAGGGGCTTCCCGCAGACGGGGCAGGGGCCCTCGGGGCCCTCACCGGGCATGCGGACCACGCGACAGGCGCGGTGGCCGTCGGCATGGTACTTGCCCTCCTGGGGGAAGAACTCGACGGTCTCCAGGATCCGCCCCGCCGGCCCGCCTCCCGCCAGGGCCTGGGCCAGGCCCTTCCAGGAATCCTCCATGTCCAGGATCGTCGCCTCCCGGCCGAGCTTTTCCGGGGAATGGGCGTCGGAGTTGGAAATGATCGCGAAGCGGTCCAGGGAGCCCACGGCCCAGTTCATCGGCGGGTTGGAGGACAGCCCCGTCTCGATCGCCGCGATCCGGCTCGCCAGGTCCCGGTAGCACTCCTCGATGGAGTCGAAGCCGGACCGCTCCCCCAGGGCGGAGAACCAGGGGGTCCAGATGTGGGCGGGGACCAGGATCGCCCGGGGGTCGGAGTCCAGGAGCAGGCTGAAAAGGTCCCGGGAGTCGAGCCCCAGGATGGGCCGTCCGTCGGAGGCGATGTTCCCGACCCGCGCGAGGCGCGCCTGGAAGGCCCGGGCCGCCTCGAAGTCCGGAAGGATCACCAGGTGATGGACCTTCCGGGTTCGGCCGCCCCGGGAGTAGATGGTGCTGATCTCCCCGGTCAGGACGAACCGCGGCTCCCGGTCCGTCCCGGGCTCCGGCAGGTTCTCCGCCAGGGCCTCTCCCGCGTCGAAGGCCTGCCGGAGCTCGGGCTTGAGCCGGAAGAGGCCCTCCGCCGCGGGCTCAAGGGACTCCCCGAGCTCCGCAAGCCAGGCGGGGTGGGTGCAGTCCCCGGTTCCCATGAGATCCAGCCCCTTCACCCGGGCCCAGCGGTCCAGGTAGGGAGGGGTCAGCTTGGAGCTGGTGGCGATGGAATGCCGGGAATGGATGTGCAGGTCCGCCGCTCGGCGCATGGGAGGATTGTAGTGAGGAGGCAGGGGACAGGCAACAGGAGGCAGGCGGGTGTACGGCCTGCGAAATACAGCAGTATCTACGACTTTTTTCTTAAATACGTGCAAGAAACGCTCCGATCTCTTGTCATTCCCGGGCAGGGGCGATACATTTTACGCATCCGGGCCAGTCCCGGATCACGGGCTTGTCCGTGGCCGAGTCGCGCGACAGCGGACCGGCAAACGCTGGACGGATTCGAGCAGCCGGTCAAAAAGGATCGGGGGCGGATTCGGTCCGAACGGGAGTACAGTATGGAATATGTCGATCGACGACGCCCCGGGCTTCAGGCCTGGGAGGCGCGGGTCATCGCGGCCGCGTTCCTCCTGGTCTTGCTTGTACCGGGCGTTCACGCCCTGGGGTCGAAGGACGGCGAGAGCCGGGATCCTTCCTCCCGGGACCTGGGAGCCTACGCCCAGGGCCCCCACGGGACGGCCCCGGAACCCTCCGGGTCCTGGTCCCTCGTCCTGCCGGGCCGCCCTCAATCCGGAACCGCCTCGACCACCTCCGGATCGGCCGCCCCGCAGGCTCCTGTCCGCCTGACCGTCGAGGAAGCCGTGGCGGCCGCCCGGGAAGGCAACCTGGGGCTGGTGTCCCCGCGGATCGCCGCGGAGGGAAAGCGCCGGGCCGACTCCCTGGCCTGGAACAGCTTCCTGCCCACCCTGGACGTCTCCGGGACCCTGGGCCGGTGGAATGTTGAGCAGGTCTTGCCTCCCCTTCCCCGCTGGAGCCTCTCGGCCTCCTTCTCCACCCAGCTGATGCTGAACCTGGCCCTCTTCGAGGGGGTCAAGTCCCTGCGGGCGGACTACGAGGCGGGGCTGATCTCCTACGCCCAGGCGGAAGTCAGGCTGGAGCGGGACGTCCGCAAGAGCTTCTACAACCTCCTGCTCATGGAAGAGAACATGCGGCTCATGGAGGAGCAGATCGAGGCGGCCCGCCGCCGCTGGGAACAGGCCCGGGCCAACTACCGCGCCGGTACGGCTCCGGAGCTCTCCCTGCTCCAGGCCCAGGTGGCCTACGAGAACCTCAAGCCGGCCCTCCAGGAGATGCGGATCGGTTACCTGTCCGCCCGGGACGCCTTCGCCATGACCCTGGGCCTGCCCCGGGGCGCGGAGGTCGTGCCGGTCGGCAGGATCGAGCCGGCCTACGCGGACCTCGACGCGGAAGCCCTGATCGGCTCCGGGCTTGCCGCCCGGCTGGACATCCAGTCCCTGGTCAAGTCCATCGAGTCCCTGGGGCTCGCGGAGACGGCCCTCAAGTATCAGCTCTGGACGCCCAGCCTGATCCTGGGGTGGAACCTGGATCCGGCCTTTTCGGGGAACCCCTGGGAGGACGACCTCTTCGACGGGGACCTGTGGTCCCAGCGCTCGGGGATGTTCCGGGCCACCCTTTCCCTGAGGCTGAACGGGTTCCTGCCCTTCACCCAGGACGGTCAGCAGCTTGCCGAGATGAGGGACCAGCGGGAGAGCCTGCGGGCCAGCCTGGCCCAGGCCCTGCGGGGGGCGGAGCTTGAAATTGAAGGTCTGGTGCGCCGTCTGGAGAAATCCCGGACCAGCCACGCCGCCCTGGAGCTCAACGCGGGCCTGGCGGAGCGGGCCTACCGGCTTTCGGAAGAGGCCTACCGGGCGGGAGCCGCGGACCTTTTGGACGTCCAGAATGCGGAACTCGAGCTGCGCAAGGCGCGCCTCGAACTTCTCAAGGAAGACTATACCTACGTCACCGGGCTCCTGGATCTGGAGTACGCGGTGGGTGCCCGGTTCGGAACCCTGGGCGGGAGAAAATAGATGAAATCCGATACCAAGAAGATCGTCCTCGGACGGGGCCTCAAGACCGTCCTGGCCGTCGCCGCCTGCGCGGCCCTTGCCGCCGCCACCATGCTCGTGCTGTCCTCCTGCTCGGCCTCGAAGAAGAAGGCCGAGGCCGGAGCCCCCGCCGCCGCCGAAACGGTTTTCGCCGTGGAGACCATCTCCGCCGTGCGGGGCCAGGTGCGAGACTACGTCGCCCTTTCCGGCGACATCGTGGCCTCCTCCACGGTGGACGCCTACTCCGACGTGGCGGGCAAGGTCACCCGGCACTTCGTATCCGTCGGCCAGCGGGTCGAGAAGGACCAGGCC